>DATGXG010000045.1 GCA_035299085.1 Bacteroidales bacterium
CGCTGTTTAATCGCTTCGCTGTTTGAAGGCTTCGCCGTTTGAAGGCTTCGCCGTTTGAAGGCTTCGCCGTTTGAAGGCTTCGCCGTTTGAAGGCTTCGCCGTTTGAACTAATTAAACTTCTTTTTCAAACTCTTTTTCAAACTCTTATTCAAACTCTTTTTCAAACTCTTTTTCAAACTCTTTTTCAAATTTCTTTTTCAAATTTCTTTCAAACTTCTTTCAGATAATTCCGTACAAAAATTCATTCCGGTTCCGGAAAGGAATATTGGTATGTTCGTGTTGATCTCAAATTGCTAATTTTTCATAGAATGAGTAAAAGAATTGTTGTTGTTGAGGACTTTAATACATCGAGACAGATTATTAAGAAAACTCTCGAAAGTATGGGTTACCGGGTTGATGAAGCTGAAGACGGCCAGGATGCACTGAAGTATTTTAACGGTGAACAGGTTGATCTTGTAATTACCGATTATAACATGCCCAGAATGTCAGGTGCTGAACTCGTTGAATATGTCAGAAGCAGGGATGAATACCGTTATATACCTATTTTTATGCTTTCCACTGAAACCAGCATAGCCAAACAAAACCGGGCAAAAGAAGCTAAAATTACCTGCTGGATCAAGAAACCTTTTGATGTAATTGAATTTAAGAAATTGGTTCAAAAGGTGCTTGCATGATTGATGAATTCTCAGATATTTTCCAGCAGGAAGCCACAGACCTGATCCTGCAATTGGAAGAAATGCTATTATCTCTGGAACAGGGTTCCCGGGACAAGCAAGTGATTGACGGAATTTTCAGGGTAATGCATACACTGAAAGGAAGTGCCGGCATGTTTGGTTTCAAAAACATCCAGGATATAACTCATGAATTCGAAGGTCTTTTCGACCGGATCAGGTCAGGGGAACTGGAAATTAACCGCGAGATCATTGACCTTACCTTACAGGCTAAAGATTCAATTGAAAGCATGCTGAAAGGTAAAGATTCACAAACCGTCTTGCCTGATATTTCTGCATCTTTAAAGCAGATAGTTGCAGGTAGTGATGAGGAATTGACCGTAACAGGGTCAGGGAATATTTTTGCCATTTATTTTACGCCTGACCCGGCAGTTTATGAAAGAGGCCTGGATCCTGAAAAAATAGTATCCGAGATTAAAAGTAAAGGAACTTCTCATGTAATCTCACATGATCATGAGGGTGCCGGCCAGGGCAATGATAAAAAGATATGTACAACAACCTGGGAGGTATATCTGAATACCTCATCCTTATTGAACGACATTGAGGATATTTTCCTGTTTTATGATCCGGCCGAATTTTTTGTTGTACATGCTTCAGAAACTGAGGAAAATTTAAATCGCATAGAGTCTGTTCTTAAAAAGATTAATCCGGATGTCGATGATGTCAGGGATCATCTTTCAATACATTTTTCAAAAGTTGATAATGCTACTCATTACAGCAAAGCAGAAACTTCCGGAAAACAACCTGATGTCTTAACCCAGGCAGAAAAGGCAGGTGAATCATCTGTATCAGTTAATGTATCGTCGATAAAACTCGACGAATTAATGAACCTTGTGAGTGAACTTGTCACTCAAACAGCCACTCTTGAAGCATGTGTGCCAAAAGATTCAAGTGCCATGCTGCTGAATACGGTTGAACAGCTATCGAAACTGACAAAAAAGTTCAGGATAAATGCGCTGGATATCCGGCTGGTGCCTGTTGGAAATTTACTTACCCGTTTTAAAAGACAGGTTCGTGACCTTTCAAGAGAATTGAATAAGGAAGTAAGCCTGATTCTTGAGGGACATGATATTGAAATTGACAAAACCATCTTAAAGGCCATTGAACAACCCCTTATACATGTGCTCAGGAACAGTATTGATCATGGTATCGAATCACCTGAAGAGCGTATAAAAAAAGGTAAAAATCCCGAAGGAATTATAAAAATCTGCGCATTCAATTCTGGCACCAGTGTCATCATGCAGGTTCAGGATGATGGCTGTGGCATTAACCTTGAAAAGGTGAAAACTGCCGCGCTCAAAATGGGATATATTAAAGCTGAACAACAGATTGATGATCATGAATTGCTGAACCTGATTCTCGAGCCGGGTTTTACAACAAATGAAAATGTCAGCCTGGTTTCAGGAAGAGGCGTCGGTATGGATGTAGTTAAAAAGGAAGTTAACAGGATTGGCGGAACGCTTGAAGTCTTCACTGAAAAAGGACTCGGAACCACCATAACAATGAAACTCCCCACTACCCTCACCATCATTGATACCCTGATGATTGAGGTAGGGCGCTCGGTTGTTCTTGTTCCTATGCTTGATATTGAATACTGCTACAAAGAAGATTACAGCTTGTTGAAAAAGAAGGAACATCACTATATAGAATATAAAGGAAAGCTTGTTCCATTCCTGAATTTGCGTGAAAAATTCAAATATGGCAATAGCGACGATGAAGAAAATTCTATTGTGATGATCATAAATAAATTTGATCAAACGTATGCCATTATAGCCGACAGGATTATAGGTGAATACCAGGCGGTAGTGAAACCGTTGGGTGACTTGTTTAATCACCTCCCCTATTTTTCAGGTGCAAGTATCATGGTCGACGGTCGCCTGGCTCTTATACTGGATACAAACGCCCTCTTTGGTCAAAAAGAAAAATAACTGATTCCTTATTGATCTGTATCTGTTTACCATGACAAAAATCTTGGCATGGAAAGGATTATATCGGTAACTTTGTTAACCGACATAAATACATTAATATAAAACTATATGAATACAAACCTGGAAGCCCTTGCTCCGTCAGGAATATGGAGAAATTTTAAGAATCTTACCCAAATACCCCGTCCTTCAAAAAAGGAAGCACGCGTAGTTGAATTTGTAAAACAGTTTGGTGAAAAACTTGGGCTTGAAACAGTTGTTGATGCAGTTGGAAATGTGGTCATCCGCAAACCGGCAACACCCGGTATGGAAAACCGGAAAGGCATTATCTTCCAGTCGCATCTTGATATGGTGCCCCAGAAAAACAGCGATAAAACACATGATTTTGAGAAAGATCCCATTCAAGCCTATATTGATGGTGAATGGGTAAAGGCAAACGGCACAACCCTTGGCGCAGACAACGGGATCGGTGTTGCTTCAATGCTGTATATTCTTGAATCGGATAACCTCAAACACGGACCTATTGAGTGCCTTTTCACTATTGATGAAGAGACCGGTATGACAGGTGCATTCGAACTTAAGCCGAATGTATTAAAAGGTGAAATACTGATGAACCTTGATTCGGAAGACGAAGGCGAATTATTCATCGGATGCGCGGGAGGAATGGATGCCAATATTGAATTCGAATATAAAACATCCAGGATTCAGCCTGATGCAAAACCTTTCCTTATCCGCATTTCCGGACTCCGGGGAGGTCATTCAGGCCTTGATATCGACCTGGGCAGGGGAAATTCGAACCAGATTCTCTTCCGTTTGCTATGGAATGCTGAATCTAAAGTCGGACTTCAATTATGTGAGTTCGAAGGCGGCAATATGAGAAACGCCGTTCCGCGTGAAGCTCATGCCGTAGTTTTAATTCCATCAAAAAATGTGAATGAATTCAGGAATCTGGTCAGTGATTTTGTTCAGGTGGTAAAGAACGAACTTTCAGCCGTGGAACCTGAATTTAAACTTGAACTTACTGAAACCGTTATGCCTGCCAGGGTGATGGAACCGGTTTTACAGAAAAATGTAATTGCAGCTATTTATGCTTGTCCTAATGGAGTGATACGCATGACCGACGGAATAGAAGGGCTTGTGGAAACATCTACCAATCTCTCCATCGTTAAAACGGCCGGAGAAAAAATACAGGTTAACTGCCTGCTCAGAAGCTCAGTGGATTCTGCAAAACAACATATTGCCGATGTGATGAAGGCATTGTTTGAACTTGCAGGGGCAAAGACTGCATTTACAGGTTCGTACCCGGGATGGAAACCCAATATGGATTCGGCTATTATGAAGGTAATGGACGATGTTTACATGAAAATGTATAATAAGAAAATGGAAATTAAGGCTGTCCATGCAGGTCTTGAATGCGGAATAATCGGCGGAGTTTATCCTAACCTGGATATGGTTTCATTTGGCCCTACGATCAGGCATCCTCATTCACCCGATGAAAAAGTTCATATCGGCAGCGTGCAGAAATTCTGGGATTTTCTTGTTAAGACTCTTGAGAGTGTACCTGTAAAATAACCTTAAAGGCCTCTCATATCAATAATTTCGACCTTTTTATATTCAGCAGGGTTAAAAGTAAAGGCTGTATCGGGAAATACCTTTGATGTTACCGTATTCTTCAGCCGTACTGAATAATCAACGCCGTCTTTGCCTATTGAAGTAATTGCTTCAGGAAGGCTGGTTTGTTTATTTATAAGTACTTTAATTCGTGAATAGGGCTGATTCAGATTTTTCGGAAAAAGATCGATTTCATGGCAGGTAACGCCATTATTGAGAGTTTCCTTTACATACCGGTATTTAAATTCATTTTTATACGAGGTGAAAAACCCGTAAGGATTGCTCATGAAATCGCCTGAATTATTCCTGGGTTCTGTGATTGTAACTTCATTACTCTTCTGAACATAAGTCCACATGGTTTTCCCATCGTAAAATACAATACTTCCCTCGCTGTTGAGTTTGTATTTTTGTTGCTTCAATACCAGGTTACCTGCAGACGTATTTTTTGAATTGTCTTTCCTGTCAAGGATGCTTAATTCAAAATCGGTCTGAAATGAAGGAAGGCTCCGGAATTTTTCACCAACACTTTCAAGAATCCTGGCAGCCTCAGGATCCTGGATATTTTCCTGGGCGTTTATGAAGGCACAGGTAAGAAGGCTAAGGAAGACCAAGAGATATTTCATTCTGTTAATTTTTCGACATAGAGTTCAAAAACTGTTCCAGTGCATATTCATCCTGGTAAAAAACCTGCCGGGGTTTACTGCCATCGGGCGGCCCGACAATTCCAGCCGCTTCCAGCTGATCCATAATACGTCCTGCGCGATTATATCCGATTGAAAATTTCCGCTGGACAAGTGAAGTAGAGCCCTGCTGGTGAATCACAACAAGTCGTGCCGCATCATTGAAAAGGCCATCACGTTTTGAAAGATCGATTTCACCGATTTCCGCATTGGTGCTTTCATCAACAAATTCAGGCAAATAAAGGGCAGTCGGAAATCCGCGCTGAGATGAAATAAATTTCGTTATCCCTTCAGTTTCAGGCACATCAATAAAGGCACACTGTATGCGGATCATGTCACTGCCAGGGGCAAAAAGCATATCACCCCGGCCGACAAGCTGGTTTGCGCCCGGTGAATCAAGAATGGTCCTTGAATCAATCATTGAGGTAACCCTGAAAGCGATACGGGCCGGGAAGTTTGCCTTGATCACACCTGTAATGATATTGGTTGTCGGACGCTGCGTGGCAATTACCAGGTGAATGCCAATGGCCCTTGCCAGCTGGGCAAGCCGTGCAAGCGGTGTTTCCACTTCCTTGCCCGCTGTCATGATAAGATCGGCAAACTCATCCACAATTACAACAATATACGGCAGATACCTGTGCCCCTTCTCCGGGTTCAGTTTTCTCTTTACAAATTTGTGATTGTATTCCTTGATATTTCTTACAGCGGCCTTTTCAAGAAGCTGGTACCGCTGATCCATCTCAATGGTGAGCGAATTAAGAGTATATATAACCTTTTTTGTGTCCGTAATAATCACTTCCTCGGCATCCGGAATTTTTGCCAGGTAATGTTTCTCAAGGCTTGTATAGGCAGTTAACTCAACCCGTTTAGGATCAATAAGGACAAATTTAAGCTGCGACGGGTGTTTCTTGTAAAGCAAAGAAGTTATAATACAGTTCAGACCAACTGATTTACCCTGACCTGTAGCACCGGCAAGCAGGAGATGCGGCATTTTGGCCAGGTCAAAAACGTAGGTTTCATTTGAGATGGTCTTACCCATAGCAACCGGAAGCTCGAAAGCCGAATCCTGGAATTTCCTTGAAGAGAGCACAGATCGCATCGAAACAATTTCAGGGTTCTGATTGGGAACTTCAATACCAATAGTACCTTTACCAGGCATAGGGGCAATGATCCTGATCCCCAGCGCGGCAAGGCTGAGAGCGATATCGTCCTCAAGACTTTTGATTTTTGAAATCCTCACCCCGGGAGCCGGAACGATCTCATACAGGGTGACAGTGGGACCAATAGTGGCTTTGATCTTATCGATCTGGATCTTATAATTTGAAAGTGTCTCTACAATTTTATTCTTGTTGCTGATCAACTCTTCATTTGTAACCGTGGAGTTTTCCGCATCATGCTTTTCCAGCAGGTCAACCGAAGGCATGCGGTATTGCGACAGATCAAGAGTAGGATCATAATCTCCAAGCATTTCATAGTTTTCGGTCGCTTCATCAACGTTCTTGGGTTCTTCAATGGCATCAGTCATTACCAGTTCAATCTCCTCTTCCTTTTCAGGAACAGAACCTTTAACTGCAGGCCCCACGACTGTTCTTTCATTCCGGTTAAACTCTGTTTCGAAAACCAGGTCATTATCATGATCCGCTTTTGCATTGGCGGCTTCAGCAGGCTTTTCTGCTTTGTTTTCTTCAGGTTTCTTCTCCGGCCATTGAGGTACTTTAACCTTAATTGTAAAAAGCTTTCCAAGCCAATGCAAAGTATTTTTATTCGAAAAAATCATCCACACAAGCGTTGCAACCAGAAGGATCAGGCCTGTTCCCAGGATACCTGCAAAGGCAACAAGCCACTGGCTCAGGTATAATCCGTGTTTGCCTCCCAGTCCGCTGCCCAGGATGCCGTGAAATGATCCAAGGATAAATCCGAACCAAACCGAAAAAAGAATCATACCTACCATGGCCACACGAAATACGAACCAGAGGCTTTTAATCTTAACGCGCATGAGGGCAAAACCCATAAGCAACAAAACAAATGGAACCGCAACAGAGGCAATACCAAACCACTGATTGATGAAAAGGTTGGAAAAATAAGCGCCGATTTTGCCCGACCAGTTGTCAACATGATATTCCGGTTCAGAAAAAACACGTGACCATTGAAAGCTCTGATCGGTTTTCCAGGTAAACAAATAGGAAACAAACGACACAAAAAGTAAAACGGCAAATCCTGAAATTATAAATCCAAGCGCCACCTTAAAACGTTCATCTGTAAAAAACGAACCCGATTTGGCTTTGCCATTCACCGGTTCATCTGAAATTTTTTTCTTTGCCATTATGCGTAATTCGTCAAACAGGTGCTAAAATAAGTAAGTACCCAATATAAACTGACGGAAAGTGTAAAATGTTATCCACAATTTCAGTATTCGGTAATCGGTATTCGGTGTTCGGTGTTCGACGGAATTTAGTATTCATTTCATTCTTCATTTTTTCATTTTTTCATTTTTCATTACCTGTTACCTTATTTATAATCATCCTAAATTACCTGAAAATGATATTTATGGTTAGCAGATAATTGTAACCTTGTTATTTTTGAGTATAAATACTAAAATATTCATGGAAGCCTCTGTATGTAAAGAACAGATGGGGACTGTGGAAGGAATATCCGGCCATATGATTCAGGTGAGAATTCACCGCGAGGCCTTATGCGGTCATTGCAGTGCACAATCCTTGTGCTTTTTAGGAGAAACCAAAGAAAGAATCATTGATATTAGTGATTTCAGTTCAGATATTAAACCCGGGGATGTTGTGGATGTGAATATTTCAACAGGCCAGGGTAATAAAGCCATTCTACTTGGCTACCTGGTTCCGTTTGCCGTTTTAATCACAACCCTGCTGATTTTCAGCAGCATTGGGGCAAAAGACTGGATTGCGGGACTATCTGCGCTGCTCTCATTGGTTCCTTATTATATGATATTGTATTTATTCCGAAACCGGTTAAAGAAAGTTTTCATTTTTTCTGCCCGGAAAAAAGTATTGTGATGGTTACAACTATTATTTACACGATTCTTTCATTAAGCCTTTTAGGTGCTGTTGCTGCCGTAGTTCTATATTTTGTGGCGCAACGATTCAAGGTTTTTGAAGATCCCAGGATTGACCAGGTTGAAGCTGAGTTGCCTGCCGCCAACTGCGGTGGCTGTGGCTTTGCCGGCTGTCGTAACCTGGCAGAAACCCTTGTTAAATCCGAATCATTTGACGGATTATTTTGTCCGGTAGGCGGCAACACCGTTATGGCCAGGATAGCAGAAGTGCTGGGAAGACAGGCAGTGACACAGGATGCAAAAATTGCCGTGCTTAAATGCAATGGCACATGTGAATACCGTCCAAGAACAAGCATATACGATGGCACTGCTTCATGTGCAATAGCTTCGGCCCTTTACAGCGGTGAAACGGGTTGCAATTACGGGTGTCATGGCTTTGGAGATTGCGTTGAGGCCTGTCTGTTTGACGCCATGTACATTGACGAAACAACCGGACTTCCTGTGATTTCGGATGAAAAATGTACGGCATGCGGTGCCTGTGTTAAGGCATGCCCCCGAAACCTGATCGAACTCCGAAAAAAATGGAAGGGAAATAAAAAAATCTATGTAGCATGCAGTAACGAAGACAAAGGAGGCATCGCCCGTAAAAGTTGTTCGGTGGCCTGTATCGGATGCAGCAAATGTGTTAAGGTTTGTACGTTTGATGCCATAACTCTTGAAAATAACCTGGCATACATTGATTCTGATAAATGCCGGCTATGCAGGAAGTGTGCGCCTGAATGTCCGACCAACAGTATTATTGAGATCGGATTTCCCCAAAAAAAGGAAAAAATCCCTGAAACTGCAGGCAACAATCCATTAACTGTAAATAAAGACTAACCGTGTTCAAGACATTTCACAAGGGTGGTGTTCATCCGCCTGAAAATAAGTTATCAGCAGGGCGGCCGGTGGAACCATTTCCGGTTCCCGCAACTGTGGCGATATTGCTTTCGCAGCATATGGGTGCTCCGGCCAAAGCTATAGTTGAGAAAGGCGCTGCTGTGAAAACCGGGCAGTTAATTGCAAAAGGTGAGGGTTTCCTGTCGGGCAACATTCACTCTTCAGTTACCGGAAAAGTTTCCCGTATTGAGGCTGTAACAGATGCAAGTGGTTACAAACGCCAGGCCGTTTTTATTGAAGCTGTGGCCGATGAATGGTTTGACGATATCAACACCGATACACTGCTAGACAAAGAAATTAAGCTTAATGCGGCAGAAATTATCAATAAAATCAATGAATCGGGAATTGTGGGACTCGGTGGTGCAACTTTCCCTTCACATGTCAAATTATCCGTACCACGAGGCAAAAAAGCCGATTTTCTTATAGTAAACGGTGTCGAATGTGAACCATACCTTACGGCGGATCATGCCCTGATGCTTGAAAAACCCGGTGAAATCATGGTTGGCATCGAAATTCTAAAAAAAGCACTAGGCGTTACACAGGCACATATTGGCATTGAAGCCAACAAACCTGATGCCATTGCTCTTATGCAGAAATTTGCATCAGAATACACCGGAGTTAAGGTTCATCCTCTTAAGGTGAAGTATCCTCAGGGCGGCGAAAAACAGCTGATAAAGGCTATCACCGGACGGGAAGTGCCTTCAGGGGGTCTTCCTGTTGATGTGGGTGTGGTTGCCTTCAACGTAGGAACAGTATTTGCTGTTTACGAGGCGGTTCAAAAAAATAAACCTCTTATTGAAAGAGTGGTAACCGTTACAGGAAAAAACATTAAAAATCCCGCGAATTTCCGTGTCCGCCTGGGTACACCTGTAGCGGGACTTATAGAAGCTGCCGGAGGTTTATCTGAAAACACAGGGAAAATCATAATGGGTGGTCCGATGATGGGAAAAGCTCTTGCAATTGCTGATATACCTGTTGTAAAGGGCACTTCGGGAATTCTGCTTCTTCAGGATGACGAAGCTTCGAGGAACAAACCACAACCTTGCGTGCGGTGCGGCAAATGTGTAGCTGTTTGTCCAATGGGGCTCGAACCTTACCTGCTTATGCCCTTATCCCAAAAGAATGAGTTTGACAGGCTCGAATCGGAACATATAATGGATTGTATGGAATGCGGATCGTGCAGTTATATATGTCCGTCTGCAAGGCCATTATTGGACTTTGTACGATCAGGAAAAAACAATGTCGGTAAAATTATAAGATCCAGAAAAAAACAATGAGTAAAATACTAACTGTTTCACCCTCCCCTCACATCAGCAGTGATCTGTCAGTTCCAAAGCTGATGTACGGCGTGGTACTTTCATTGATTCCTGCATTCATTGTAACGGTATATATGTTCGGCCTGGGAGCGCTGGTGATCACAGCCGTATCGGTTGTGTCGTGCGTTTTGGCAGAAATGATTATCCAGCGATACATTATGGATGCACCGGTGAGAATCAGGGACGGCTCTGCCATTGTAACCGGAATTCTGCTCGCCTTCAATCTTCCTTCGAATCTTCCATGGTGGATGGTCGTCATTGGTGCGGTGTTTGCCATTGGCGTCGGAAAGATGACATATGGAGGCCTTGGTAACAACCCTTTTAACCCTGCACTTGTAGGGCGTGTGTTCCTCCTGATCTCTTTTCCGGTTCAAATGACAAGCTGGCCATTACCCGGTGCGTCGAGGTTTCACTATCTTGATGCAACCACCGGTGCCACTCCGCTTGGATTCCTCAAAGAAGCCCTGAGAAACGGCCAGACTGTTCCCGAAGTTATGAACCAGATTCCGGATCACATGCAGCTCTTTCTCGGTCAAATGGGTGGTTCAATGGGGGAAATTTCTGCCCTTGCATTGATTTTAGGATTTGCGTGGATGTTGTATAAAAAAATAATCACATGGCATATACCGGTTATCATGGTGGGTACCATATTTGCATTTACCGGAATACTCTATCTGATCGATCCGACCCGCAATGCTTCTCCCCTCTTTCATATTCTTACAGGAGGTGTAATGCTCGGTGCAATATATATGGCTACTGACCTTGTAACATCTCCCATGACAAAAAAGGGAATGATACTTTACGCCGCCGGGATTGGTGTCATTACAGTTGTAATCCGGAAATTCGGTGCTTATCCTGAAGGAGTGTCCTTTGCGATACTCATAATGAATGCCTTTGTTCCATTGATTAATAAATATATCAAGCCAAAACGCTTCGGAGAGGAGGTAAAAAATGGCTAAGAAACTGGAATCAACACTGATCAACATGATCCTTTCTCTCGTGCTGATCTCCATGACAATGTCCGCAGCACTGGGATTTGTATACCTTAAGACAAAAGATCCTATTGAAATAGCTTCAAAACAAAAAGAAACCGATGCCATAAAACAGGTATTTCCTGATTTTGACAGTGACCCGATGGCAAACGTGACTGAAAAAGACGGTGTGAAAATTTACCAGCTGTTGCTTCAGAACAAAGTCTCGGGTTTTGCAATCAAAACCTTTACTGATAAAGGTTTCGGAGGGCATATTGAAATGATGGCCGGATTTAAGCCTGACGGGACCATTACTAAAATTGTCGTTCTTAGTCATAAGGAAACACCTGGCCTGGGCACGAAAATGACCGATCCTAAATTCAGTTCGCAGTTTCCGGGTAAAAACCCTTCTCAATACCGGTTAAAAGTGAAGAAAGATGGCGGGCAGGTTGATGCTATTACCGCGGCCACGGTTAGTTCGCGTGCATATTGTGACGCTCTGCAGAGAGCTTTTAACACGCTGAAATCAATAAGTGACACTATTCCGGTTCAACAATAATTCAGATTGAAATGGCAAATCTCAAGTATCTTACAAACGGCCTCCTTAAAGAAAATCCGACATTTGTTATAGTTCTCGGAACCTGTCCTACCCTGGCCATAACAACAGCCGCTGTAAACGGCATTGGCATGGGAGCCGCCACCACTTTTGTCCTCGTTTTCTCAAACCTTTTTATCTCCTTACTGAAAAACTTCATACCCGATAAAGTCAGAATCGCCGCCTTCATCCTTATCATAGCCACATTCGTTACAATAGTTGACCTTGTAATGAAAGCCTATACTCCTGATTTATATAAAGCGCTCGGAATTTTCATCCCTCTTATTGTGGTAAACTGCATAATCCTTGGCCGGGCTGAAGCATTTGCCCAGAAGAACAGCGTTTGGCCATCGTTACTTGACGGGTTGGGTATGGGAATAGGTTTTACAATGGCAATAACCTTAATCGGCTCCATACGTGAAATACTCGGGAACGGATCTATTTTCGGCGTCCGTCTTCTTGCAGAAAATGCATCCACTATCCTGATTTTCGTCCTGCCTCCGGGTGCATTTGTAACGTACGGATTCCTGATTGCCATTATGAACAGAATAAAATTAAAATTCAATATTTAATCCCGGAACCATGGAATATATCCTGCTAATTATTTCGGCCGTCCTTGTGAACAATGTAGTGCTTGTTCAGTTCCTTGGAATTTGCCCGTTCCTGGGTGTTTCAAATAAAATTGAAACATCAATGGGTATGGGAGTAGCCGTTATCTTCGTTATGTCGCTGGCTAACCTGGTTACTTATCTTATCCAGAATTATGTACTGATTCCGCTCCACATCGAATTCATGCAAACGATAACTTTCATTTTCGTGATTGCATTTCTTGTCCAGGTTGTTGAGATCATTCTGAAGAAAGCGGCCCCGGCATTATACCAGGCCCTGGGTATCTACCTGCCTCTTATCACAACAAACTGTGCTGTTCTCGGGATAGCCATTCTTGCTGTTCAGAAGGATTTCAACCTTGTTATGAGCGTGCTTTATGCAGCAGGTATAGCAACAGGATTCACATTTGCCCTGATCCTTATGGCCGGAATTAGGGAACAACTGGCTCTTGCCGACACTCCGAAGGGGATGAAAGGTTTTCCGCTTTCATTGGTTACAGCGGGTTTGTTATCGCTTGCTTTTATGGGGTTTTCAGGAATTGTAAAATAGCTGCTGTACTGCAACCTGTTTGATATTGTAACAATTTACGTTACTTTTGCCGCCAATGAATTTTTGGTATGCTCCGGAAGACATTGAAAGATAATATTTTATTTTTCCTGCCCTATATCTTAATTTTGTTGCTTATTCTGCCTGTTCTGCTCAACTATAATAAAGGAGACCTTCACCTGATGATCAACAGGCATCATACCGCTTTTTTTGATGTGCTTTTTGCGTTATTAACTTACCTGGGTGACGGGCTGTTCATCATTGTGCCGGCAGTTATCCTGCTGTTTTTTTCGGTAAGGCACACTGCATTTCTTGTTACAGCCTATGTGTCCACCGGATTGATAACCCAGGTGCTGAAACGGGTGTTTTTCGAAGGCAGTATGAGACCATCCGTAATGCTTAAAGATGCAGGATTATATCTTGTTGAAGGTGTTGATATGCTCCATGGCCGCAGTTTTCCTTCAGGCCATGCAACAAGTGCTTTTGCTCTTTTTCTCAGCCTGGCACTCATATTACGGAACCGCTGTCTTAAATTTCTTTGTTTCATTATGGCCTGCCTCGTTGCATTCTCAAGAGTTTATCTTTCGCAGCATTTTCTTATTGATATCACGGCAGGTTCCATGATCGGCACGTTGGGCACACTGGCTGTTTATATGCTTTTCTATAAAAAAGAAAGAAACTGGTATACCTGGAAAATCCAGGATTTATTTTCTGCAAAGCATGCCTAAAAATATAATACGAAATAACCTGGTTATTGCCTTTACGGCTGCCCTGCTTTTCGTTCCATTTCTTGGCGGTGTTCACCTGTTCGACTGGGATGAGATCAATTTTGCCGAATCTGCACGTGAAATGATCGCTACAGGAGATTATCTCACTGTAAGAATAAACTTCATTCCCTTCTGGGAAAAACCGCCACTGTTTATCTGGATGCAGGTTTTATCCATGAAGATATTCGGAATAAATGAATTTGCAGCCCGCTTTCCCAATGCCCTGTGCGGGATCGTAACGCTGCTTGTTTTATTCAATGCCGGCAGGAAAATTAAGGATGAGAAATTCGGTATGATTTGGGTGCTGCTGTATGCCGGATCATTTCTGCCTTTCATTTATTTCAAATCCGGTATCATTGATCCATGGTTCAACCTGTTTATTTTCCTCGGGATATTCATTTTTCATTCTTATTTCACCGATTCGAAGAATCAATTGCTCAAAGCAGTTTTGTCGGCTTTTTTTATCGGTCTCGCAGTTCTTACTAAAGGACCGGTTGCACTGCTCATCTTTCTAATTGTATTTGGCCTATTCCTGCTGCTTAAAAAATTCAGGGTTAGAATCAGGGTTGCTGATGTGTTTGCTTTTGTTGCAGTTCTGGCAATTACAGGTGGTTTTTGGTTCATTCTGCAGATAGCACAGGGAAATTTCAGTATAATAGCCGATTTCATTGTGTACCAGATAAGGTTATTCAAAACACAGGATGCAGGTCATGGAGGCTTTCTGCTGTATCATTTTGTCGTGCTTTTTTTCGGAGTCTTTCCTGCATCAATGTTTGCCTTGCCTGCTCTTTTTCCTTCAAAATACAGGAACACAGAACCGCATGCTTTTTACTTATGGATGCTTATCCTGTTTTGGGTTGTCCTGATCCTGTTTACCATCGTAAGGACCAAAATTGTACATTATTCCTCCCTCTGTTATTTCCCTTTGACATTCCTGGCCACATGGGCATTATTCCATTTTGAGGAGTCATTCAAAGGGGCATGGAGCAAAGTGACAGCCATTTTCATCGGTGTTTCCGGAATTGTAACCGGTATTATTATTTTTCTCCTCTCTTTCTTTGATTCATGGAAAGGATGGCTTATTCAACATATAAAAATCAGGGATCCGTTTGCAATAGCCAATTTGTCGGCCAACGGTTCGTGGAAAGGTTTCGAGTTTATTACAGGAATCCTGCTTATAGCGGCTGTCCTCGTATTTGTGGGTGCATGGAAAAAACAACGGGTCAAAGCAGTTTATTTTCTTACCCTGTCAGTTTCCGTATTTATGTTTCTTGCTTTAATCCTTATTGTTCCAAGAGTGGAATCGTATTCACAAAAAACTGCAATCGAATTCTTTCAGTCGGTCAGCAATGAAGATGCGTACCTGGCTACCCTGGGATATAAAAGTTATGCTCATTTATTCTACGGAAAAGCAAAAGATCACAACGGTATTGAATCATCGCGCAAAGAATGGCTTCTTACAGGGGATATTGACAGGCCGGCCTATTTTGCAGCCAAGATTAACCGCAAAGAAAAATTGATTAAGGAATACCCGGGTTTACAATTCCTGTATGAGAAAAACGGTTTTGTATTTTTCACCCGGAAATCAACAAGAAATTAAACTTTATCTCATGATCAACAATAAAATAATAACAGTAGTTCTTCCGGCATACAATGCAGAAAAGACACTTGAAATGACTTTCAATGAAATTCCGTTCGATATAGTGGATCATGTGATACTTGTGGATGACAGAAGCAGGGATAATACAGTGAAGCTGGCCGGGCAACTGGGTATTAAGCATGTTATAAGGCATGCTGAAAACAAGGGATACGGTGGAAATCAGAAAACATGTTATGATAAAGCCCTTGAATTGAATTCTGATATTGTTGTCATGCTTCATCCCGATTACCAGTACTCTCCGAGGCTTATCCATTCTATGTGCTATCTGATAGCCAACGGAGTGTATGAAGTTGTTATGGGTTCGAGGATTCTTGGAAAAGGAGCTCTGAAAGGAGGCATGCCCATTTACAAATACATTGCCAACCGCTTTCTTACCCTGACACAAAATATTCTGATGAACCAGAAATTATCCGAGTATCATACGGGTTACAGGGCTTTCTCGGCTGACGTTCTGAAGAAGGTTAATTACAAACTGAATTCAGATGACTTTGTCTTTGATAACCAGATGATCGCACAGATTTTTCATGCGGGTTTTGAAATAGCCGAGATTACCTGCCCTACCCGGTATTTCGATGATGCTTCTTCAATCAATATCCGGAGAAGCATTAAATACGGCCTGGGTGTACTGGGAGTCTCATTCAGTTATATGCTTCAAAAAACAGGACTATTTAAATTCCATATTTTCACGGCCTGAATATGAGCTTTATCTATTACCAGGTGTTAAAATATTGGTTAAATTTATTGTACAAACTCTAACGATCTGATCATGAAAACTAAACTCTGGCTGGCTGTTATTGCAGCGCTGGTATTGTTAATGCCCGGCTGCAGTAAGAAAAAAAAAGTAACCGAATCAACAAATGATTCAATTGCCATGAAACTGAACGATTTTGCGACATTCAAGCTCACTTCCGATTTAAGCAAACTGAGCGAAAATGAAAAGAAAATGATCCCCCTGCTGATCGATGCAGCAGATATTATGGATCAGATCTTCTGGATGGAAGCCTATGGCAGTAAGGATTCGCTTTTTTCGTTGCTGAAAACAGACGCTGAAAAGAAACTGGCAGCAATTCATTACGGTCCCTGGGACAGGATGAACGGGAATGATCCCTTGTTTCCGGGTATCGGCAAAAAATTACCGGGAGCTAATTTCTATCCCGCGGATATGACAATTGAAGAGTTCCAGCAACTGAAAGATACGACAAAAACAAGCCTGTACACTGTTATCCGTCGTGACGCTGACAAGAAACTGGTTGTCATTCCTTATCATGTTGAATTCGCTGAACTGGTGAAAAAGGCTTCAGATCTTATCAAACAGGCATCCGAACTGGCAGAGGATCCCGGTTTGAAAAAATATCTTCAACTCCGCTACCAGGCATTGCTGGATGACAATTACAGGCCCAGTGACATGGCCTGGATGGACATGACTACAAACAATATTGATTTTGTTGTTGGCCCTGTTGAAACCTATGAAGACCAGTTATTCGGGTATAAGGCATCTCATGAGGCCTATGTTCTGATAAAAGACAACGAGTGGAGCAATAAACTCATGCATTACGCCACTTTGCTTCCTGCACTTCAGAAGGGACTTCCTGTGGATCCAAAATACAAAAAAGAAATGCCGGGTGATAATTCTGACCTGGGCGCTTATGATGTGGTTTATTATGCAGGCGATTGCAATGCAGGGAGCAAGACAATTGCCATAAACCTGCCGAATGACGAATACGTGCAGCTTCATAAAGGTTCAAGGCGCCTTCAGCTTAAGAATGCCATGAGGGCAAAATTTGACAAAATCATGATTCCCATTGCTGCTGAATTAATGCAACCTGAAGACCTGAGTCATGTAACATTTGAAGCATTTTTCAATAATACAATGTTCCATGAGGTGGCTCACGGCCTTGGATGTTCAAATACAATTAACAAGAAAGGAACAGTGCGTACAGCACTTAAAGAGCAATATTCGGCACTTGAGGAAGGAAAGGCCGACATCCTTGGTTTATACCTTGAAGCCAGACTGAAAGAAATGGGCGAACTGGATGTAGATCTCACCAACGAGTATACCACTTTTATGGCCGGTATTTTCCGTTCAATACGGTTCGGCGCATCCAGCGCACATGGAAAAGCTAATCTTGCCCGGTTCAACTATTTTAAGGAGAAGGGCGCTTTTTCAATTGATTCCACAGGCCGATACCGGATTGATATGGCCAAAATGGCCGACGCCATTAATTCATTAAGCACTATGATCCTGACCATCCAGGGCGACGGGGATTATGATAAGGCAGTTCAGATGATGCAGCAATACGGAAACATTGACAACGATCTGAAAGCTGCCCTCAAAAAGATCGAGGACAAGGATATTCCTGTAGATATCGTATTTGATCAGGGAAAAACTGCCCTGGGCTTATAAATAAAATGAAGGTCAACAGTAAATCCGCCGGATTTATTACGCTGACAGTGATTCTGCTGTCGGCCTTCTTTTTTTATTTCTTTACATTCAACAGGTACCACCTTTGGCACCTTGAACAAAATCAACTATTCCGGTATAACAAAGATTACCTCCTGGATTTTCTGCAAAGACCCGGTGGTTTCATTCTTCTTACAGGTGCCTTTATTACGCGGTTTTTCTACAATGCCTGGGTTGCAGCTATAACAATCACATTTTTAGCGGGTTCATTTTTTTATATTACAAGCCGGATTCTGAAGTATTATCAATTGAGTTACTTCCTGCTTTCAGCAATCACTGTTGTTATTTTAGCCGCCCTGCAAAGCAATCATAATTATCTTCCGGCCTATACACTAGGATGGCTGTTTACAATTACCGTTTTCTATGGTTATATTTTAATTCCTGGTTTAACATACAGGCATATTACCGGCCTGATTTTAGTGCCGGTTCTTTTTTACCTGTGCGGTTTTTTTTCTTTTTTGCTTGTGCCTCTTGTTATTGTTCATGAACTATCAATAAAAGGAAAAAAACACTATCTCTTCTGTTTGACAATGGTAATAACAGGAATGCTTATGCCTGTCGTGTTTCAACGGTATGTATTTCTTACACCGAAAGAAACCATGTGGATCATTCCGCTGAATCCGGTATTGCTGAAAGACAAATCAGTTTATATCTTTCTTTTGCCTTGTTACCTGGTTATTATTATTGCATCCATACCATTTATCAGAAAAATTAAAGTAACCAGAATGGTTTTAGCCATAAGTGCCTTATTATTTCTTATATCCGGTTTTTTCATAATCAGGGAAAACTATGATAAGAAAAATGAAGTTTTCCTCCACATAGAAGCCAGCTACCAGCAATCGGATTACAAACAGGTTCTTGCTTTGGGCAGGAAGTATCCCGGAAACAATCAGCTTGTCGTGTATTATACAAACCTTGCACTAAGCAGGTTGGGTGAACTTTCTGAAAAGATGTTCATGTTTAACCAGTCAGGTTCCCGGGGCCTCTGGTTGCAATGGAGCCGGAACGAAACCGCCCCTCTGTACGGAAGTGAATTTTACGAAATCGTGGGTTATACAAACGAGGCTTCGCGTTGGGCTTTTGAAGCCATGGAGATCAATGAACTGAATCCCCGATCACTTAAAAAACTTATTATTGCAAGCCTTATCAATGAACAGCCTGAACTGGCGTCAAAATACAGGTATCTTCTTTCACAAAACAGTCATTACGCTTCCTGGAGCGATGATAAAAAAGTTGCCAATGGTAAAAAAATGAAGCTGACACACGATTTTATCTCCACCGGGTATCATCCGTATGAACTGCTAGAATTGCTCGAAGATCATCCCGATAACAGGCCAGCCTATGAATATCTGATGGCATCCTTTTTACTGGATAAAAATCTTGAGATGTTCGCTTCACAGATTTACAGGCTGAAAGATCTAGGGTATTCTCATATTCCAAGGTATTTTGAAGAGGCCATAATTTTGTATTCAGGACTAACAGGAAAGGACATCACTCCCCCCGGATATACGTTAAGCGAACAGACCATGCAGCGGTTTCATGAATATGCCTCCCTGTTTGCTGCAAACCGTTATTCGATGGATAAAGCATCCAAAGTGCTGGCAAAAAAATTTGGTGATACATTCTGGTATTATATGCAATTCAGAAATCAGAAATGAAAGGGTTAACCTGCATAATATTTGGCCTGTCGGGTTTAATGGCTGTTTCATGCCATACAGAGCCGGTTGCATATGAACAGGCCGGAAATGCAAATATCTTTCCTGATTATTCAGCTATCACCATACCCTGCAACATCGCCCCCCTCAATTTTGATATACAGGAGAAAGCGGATAAGTATCAAGTAACCCTTTGGCATCCCATAGACAATCAGGCTGAAAAATTGGTGACAGTCCGGTCATCCGATGGTAAGATAAGATTCGGTCAGCGAATCTGGAAAGAATGTCTTTCTGTTTGCCGGGGAGGTGTCATGATCATCGATATTTATGGCAAAAAAGATGGAAAGTGGTATAAATACAAAAGCATTGTTGATTCGGTTGCCAGTGACCCTGTAGACAGGTTCCTTGTGTACAGGCTGATAGAACCAGGGTATGAAACATGGAACAAGATGGGGATTTACGAGCGGGATCTTCAGAATTTTAAAGAGCGTACTGTTATAAAAAATGAAATGACCGGTGGTAATTGCATAAACTGTCATTCATTTTGCAGGAATAGCCAGGATAAAATGCTTCTCCATGTAAGGGGAGAATTTGGAGGCACTCTTATTAAAATAAATGACAGACTGCAAAAGGCAGATACCAAAACAAAGAATAGTTTGTCGGCCTGTGTATACCCTTCCTGGCATCCCGGCGGTCGATATGTTGCCTTTTCGGTAAACAGGATCGTTCAGAGTTTTCATGCACTTTCAACACGAAAGATTGAAGTGGTGGACACACTTTCTGATATTGTTCTGTATGATGCCACTCTCAATAAAGTCATTACTATTCCCCAATTGGCGGATTCCAGGTGGTTTGAAACTTTTCCTTCATGGTCGCCTGACGGCAAAACACTGTATTATTGCGCTGCGCCATTTCAGAATTATCGTGATTTTGAGAACATCCGCTATAATCTGATGAGCATTTCATTCAACGCTGAAACCGGTGTTTTCGGAGAGACATCCGATACAATTATTGCTGCCGGCAAAGACGGATTGAGTGTATCCTTTCCGAGAGTCTCTCCGGATAGTAACTATCTTCTTTTCTGCAAATCAGGTTACGGCAATTTCACTATCTGGCACAAGGATAGTGATCTTGAATTGCTAAATCTTAAAAATAAGCAAATTACAGTGCCCGGTATTAACAGTGATGAATCAGAAAGCTACCATTCATGGTCGTCAAAAGGCAGGTGGATCGTTTTCAGCAGCAGAAGGATAGACGGGTTATACACAAGGCTTTATATCAGCTATTTCGATACCAACGGAAACTTCCATAAGCCTTTCCTTTTACCACAGCAAGATCCGGGAAGCAACCAGCTCAGGACCAAATCCTATAATGTTCCGGAGTTTATTGAGTCAGCCATTAAGCCGGGTCCGCATTCCTTTGCCCGGGCAATCCGCTCGAAGGCAGAACCTTCATCAGCTGATTGAACTCCAGTCGATTACCGATTTTGATAATGCGGATAGTTGTCTTCTTAACACCTGGTTTTGAGGTTTCTGAAGGTAAGGGTCTGCTTCCAGAACCCGTGTTGCTATATCCCTTGCATATTGAAGAATTTGGCCATCCTGGCCAAGATTCGCAATTTTAAGATCAAATGGTATACCGCTTTGCTGAGTTCCTTCAATATCACCTGGCCCCCTGAGTTTGAGATCGGCCTCGGCAATTTCAAAACCGTCGTTTGTGTTAACCATGAGTTCAAGGCGCTTTTTGGCTTCATTGCTCAGTTTATACGAACTCATAAGTACGCAGTAACTCTGATCGGCGCCTCTGCCTACTCTTCCCCGGAGCTGGTGCAATTGTGAAAGACCGAAACGTTCCGCATTCTCTATCACCATCACACTGGCGTTTGGTATATCCACCCCCACCTCAATTACAGTAGTCGCGACCATAATTTGCGCCTTACCTTTTATAAACAGCTGCATACCGGATTCCTTATCCTCAGGTTTCATTTGACCGTGAACACAAACCACGGCATATTCAGGTGGAGGGAAAGCCCTGACAATAGCCTCATATCCTTCCTCAAGGGCCACAAGGTCTAGTTTCTCTGATTCCCTTATAAGAGGATAAACAATGTAAACCTGTCTTCCCTGTTTGATCTGGTTCCTTAGAAAACCAAAAAGTACAAGGCGTTTCGATTCATAATAATGTATAGTCTGTATCGGCTTTCTGCCCGGCGGAAGCTCGTCGATGACCGAAACATCAAGGTCACCGTAAAGTGTCATTGCCAGTGTACGCGGAATGGGTGTGGCTGTCATAACCAGCACATGGGGGTACTGTTCTGTCTTTTTCCACAACTTTGCCCTTTGGGCAACACCAAACCTGTGCTGCTCATCAATTATTACTAGTCCCAGGTTGTTGAATTGCACCGTATCTTCAAGGAGAGCATGGGTGCCTATAAGTATATGGAGAGTCCCCGAGCGCAGTTGTTCATGAAGTTCCTCACGTTCATTTTTGCGTGTTGAACCGGTCAGAAGGTAAACGCCCACACCCATATTTTCAACAAACCGGGAAATCGTATTGTAATGCTGGTTGGCCAGCAGTTCGGTGGGTGCCATGAGGCAAGCCTGGTAGCCGTTATCAAGGGCTATGAGCATTGCCATGAGCGCCACAAGGGTTTTTCCGCTTCCCACATCACCCTGTAAAAGCCTGTTCATCTGTCTCCCGGAACCCATATCTTTGCGGATCTCCTTCACTACCCTTTTCTGAGCTTCGGTAAGCTCAAAAGAAAGGCGGGTTTTATAAAAATTATTCAGGTTGTCACCCACCTTTGAGAATACCAATCCTTTGTTAGCCGTCAGCCTTTTCGTTTTCTGAAGGAGAATATTCAACTGGATGTAAAACAGTTCCTCAAATTTAAGCCTGTAAGTGGCTTTCCTTAATTTATCGGAATTCTCAGGAAAATGCAGATTCCTGATAGCTTCATTAAGCGACATAAGCCTGAGATGACTTACAAGTGCTTCAGGCAACGTTTCCTCCAGCCCGGGTGATAAGGCGAGAATCTGACCAATCAGTTTGTGGATTGTCCTTGAAGTAAAGAAATTGGTTCGAAGCTTTTCAGTTGAACTATACTGCGGTTGAAATGCCGATGTAATGCGGTCGTCTTCCACACCTGCCATTTCGATTTCAGGATGGGCAATGGATAATTTCCGGTTATACAGTCCGGGCTTTCCGAAAACAATGTATTCAATATTCGGCTGGTAGTTGCGGGTCACCCATTGTATACCCTGGAACCAAACCAGTTCCATGGTTCCTGTACCATCTGTAAAAACAGCGACGAGTCTCTGTTTGTATTTTTGTCCTTCTATCCTGAAATGTGAAATTTTGCCTTTCACCTGGATAAAGGCCTGTGTGGTATCAATATCCTTTATGGCATAAATTCTTGACCTGTCAATGTACCTATAGGGGAAATAATAAAGAAGATCCCTGCATGTTTTAATGCCCAGTTCTTTTTCAAGCAGTTCGGCCCTTTTCGGGCCGACGCCCTTTAGGTACTTCATTTCCTGGTCGGCAATCTGGCTCATCGTGCAGTAAATATCGCAAAAATGTACGGAATAAGGTTAACTTTGAAATTGCATTCAAAAAATCCGTCTTCCTTGCACTGGTCTGTGTTTTATCCGGGTGAACTCATTTCTGTAAAAAAATACAGAAACAGCCTGTCTGTAAATAACAACCCTTTTCAAAAGAGTGATTTCGGGGCAGGATCAAGAAAACCGAGAAATACATCATTCAGTATTAAAGCCAGGCAGATTTCGGTAAACCCTGTTTTCGGACTTTTTTTATATCGTATTGCGTTACGACACAAGCCTCATACAATCATCGAACTGGGAACCGCATTCGGAATAAGCACGATGTACCTTTCTGCCGGCAATCCTGATGCACGGGTGATTACCGTTGAGGCAAATCCGCAATTGGCTTCAATGGCTTCTTCAGCTTTTGTAGCCTATAATTTCAGCAACATTACCGTATTGAATAAGACGTTCGAAGATTCATTGCAGGAACTTAGGCCTCTGATATCACGCGGCACACTTGTTTTCATCGACGGCAACCATACGTATGAAGCCACCATGAATTATTTCAGTTTTTTCAGCGGCGCCGGAATCCTTGTATTTGACGATATCAGGTGGTCATATGGAATGAAAAAAGCCTGGCGGACTATCAGGAAATCTCCCCGTTGCCGCAAGGCTGTCGACTTATTTATGATGGGAATTGTTTTTTTAGGCTATTAGGCTGTTAGTCTGCGGTTATTCGTGATAAAACGGAAGTTTTACAACCTGTGCCTTCAGTTTTTTATCCCTGATTTCAACAAAAATTTCTGTTCCGGGGCTCGTGAAAGGTGTTTGGATATATGCCATTCCGATCCCTTTTTTCAGCATGGGCGACATGGTTCCTGAAGTAACCTCTCCGATTTCAGTCCCTTTATTATCAAACAGTTTATAATGTTGCCTTGGAATTCCCCTGTCAATCATCTCAAATCCGGTAAGCTTTCTTGAAACGCCTTCCTTCTTTTGTTTTAAGAGCAAATCCCTGTCAATGAAGTTGCGGCCCTCATTAAATTTTGTAATCCATCCCAAACCGGCTTCAATGGGAGATGTGGAATCATTTATGTCGTTTCCGTATAGGCAATAGCCCATTTCAAGCCTGAGTGTGTCTCGTGCTGCAAGACCCACCGGTTGGATTCCGAATTCTTTTCCGGCCTCCATGATCCGATCCCACAATTGTTCCGGATTATCGTTTTCCATATATAATTCAAAGCCTCCGGCCCCTGTATACCCGGTGGCCGCGATAATGACATTGTCAATTCCCCCGATACGGCCTGTGACAAAAGTAAAGGACTTAATATCGCTCAAATTGACATCGGTAATCTTTTGCAGTGTCTTCAAGGCATCCGGACCCTGGATGGCAAGCTGCGAAATCCGGTCAGACGAATTTTCAAGAACAGCACCAAATTTATTCTGTGCGTTAAGCCAGTTAAAATCCTTTTCAATATTGGATGCATTAACTACAAGGAAATATTTTTCTTTATCAAATTGGTGAACGATCAGGTCATCAACGATACCCCCTTTACCATTAGGAAAACATGTGTATTGTGCCTTTCCCGGAACTATTACACCGGGGTCATTTGAAAGCACATAATCCAGAAGCGGTTTTGCGCCGGGTCCTTTAACCCAGATCTCACCCATATGAGATACATCAAAAATACCAACGGAATTGCGGACGGCGAGATGTTCGGCATTAATACCTGAATACTCGATAGGCATTTCAAATCCGGCAAATTCAACTAACCGGGCGCCTAAATTTTTGTGTTTGCCATTAAAGACAGTAGTTTTCATGTGTTTGCTAATGTATTTCTCAAAAATAGAATAAAACTGGTATTTAGTTTATGACTTTTTCCATAATCGTTACGATTTATAATTGAGCTAAAATTTGAATATTCTGTAAAAAATTGCTTAATTTCAACTTCCATTCCTAATTCCGGTTACATGAACATTGATCTTTCATATTTACGTGAAATGTCGGGTGGCAATAGAGATCTGATCGTGGAAATGATTAACATTTTCTCATCGCAGGTCAAAGAATTTGGAAATGAAATGGATGAGCTCCTGAAGAACAAGCAGTATGAACTGTTAGGGAAGCTGGCGCATAAAGCAAAATCCTCGGTATCCATTATGGGACTGGCTGATTTGGCTGTTCGCCTTAAGGATCTTGAGAATTCGGCAAACCAGGGGAAAAAGATTGAAACATATGCTCCGATCATTGATTCATTCAAAAATACAACGAGTGAAGCGGTCAAGGAATTGGAAGTAGTTGCCCAGAATTTGGAACTTTATTTTTAACCATAGAGAATATGTTAAAGATTGAAAAAATCAACAATATTACCGTCGTCCGTTTCAACAACATTGACAGGTTTAACGCGTTAATCACAGAGCCGGTAAAGGAAGACCTCAAGAGCTTTTACAACACACCCGGTACACGGCTTATACTGAACCTTGAAGGAATAAAATATATTGACAGCTCGGGATTCGGTGTTTTCCTGTCACTTCTTAAAACTGCCACCAACAGCAAAGGAATTTTTAAAATCTGCGGGATTAATGATTCCGTTATGGAGTTATTTAAAATGCTTCAACTCCATAACGTATTTACCCTGTATAAGACACTGGACGAGTGTCTTGACAGTTTTTAAGCCTGTAATGAGTCATTTCTGAAAATAATTCCGTCCTGATCCCTGTCAATTACCACAGCCTGGTCTTTTTTCAGACTGCCTTCAAGTATTCGTTTTGAAAGATCGTTCAGAATATTCCGCTGAATCAATCTTTTAATCGGTCTTGCACCGAATTGAGGATCATACCCCTGTTCAGCAACAAGATCAACGGCGTTATCGGTAACTGTAATGTTCATGCCCATGTCGGCAAGCTTTGCCGACAAATCGTTGAACTGCAACCGGACTATTTCCCTGATTTCCTTCCTGGTCAGGGGGGTAAACATGATCAATTCATCAATACGATTCAGGAACTCCGGACGCATTGTCTTCTTAAGCAGCTCGAAAACCTCATTCCTTGTCTTCTCAAGAATTTCATCCCTGTTTTTCTCGTTCATATGTTCGAGATTTTGCTGAATAATTGCAGAACCCACATTGGATGTCATAACGATGATTGTGTTCTTAAAATTGACGACTCTTCCTTTATTATCGGTCAGTCGGCCGTCATCTAAAACCTGTAGCAACACGTTGAATACATCGGGATGTGCCTTTTCGATTTCATCCAGCAGAACTACTGAATAAGGCTTTCTTCTGACCGCCTCGGTCAGCTGCCCGCCTTCCTCATAACCCACGTATCCCGGAGGTGCACCGACAAGCCTTGATACAGTATGTCTTTCCTGGTATTCCGACATATCAATACGGGTCATCAGGTTTTCATCATTAAACAAAAATTCAGCAAGAGCTTTGGCAAGCTCGGTTTTTCCAACACCTGTAGTTCCCAGGAACAGGAATGAACCGATAGGCCTTCTGGGGTCCTGTAAACCGGCCCGGCTCCTGCGAACCGCATCGGAAACCGCTGCAATGGCCTCTTCCTGACCAATCACACGTTTATGAAGCTGCTGTTCGAGGTTAAGAAGTTTTTCCCTTTCGCCCTGCAACATCCTTGAAACCGGTATTCCCGTCCATTTTGAAACTACTTCGGCCACATCTTCAGCTGTAACCTCCTCGTTAATCATGGCCGCATTTCCCTGTATCCTTACAAGTTCGGCATTATTATCAGCAATTGACTTTTCAGCGGCTTTAATCCGCCCATACCTGATCTCAGCCACTTTACCGTAATCGCCCTGCCTTTCAGCCTGATCGGCTTCCTGCTTCAACTGTTCAATAAGTTGCTTCTGATTCTGAATATTTTCAACAAGCTTTTTTTCTGATTCCCATTTGGCCATGTATGCAACCCGCTCTTCGTTTAAATCTCCGAGTTGCTTGTTGATATCATTTACTTTTTCTGTATCATTTTCACGTTTCAGGGCCTCCTTTTCAATTTCAAGTTGCTGTATTTTCCTGTTCAGGCTGTCGATTTCATGAGGCATCGAATTCATTTCGAGCCGGAGTTTTGAAGCGGCTTCATCAATAAGGTCGATTGCCTTGTCGGGTAAAAACCTTTCTGTTATGTAACGGTTCGAAAGCTCAACAGCAGCCACAATGGCTTCATCTTTTATCCTTACCTTGTGATGATTCTCGTAACGCTCGCGTAACCCTCTCAGTATTGAAATAGCACTCAGGGTATCCGGTTCGTTTACCATCACAACCTGGAAACGTCTTTCAAGTGCCTTATCTTTTTCAAAGTATTTCTGATATTCATTCAACGTAGTGGCACCAATCGCCCGTAATTCACCCCGTGCAAGCGCGGGTTTCAGGATGTTTGCGGCATCCATTGCTCCTTCACCGGCACCAGCACCAACAAGGGTATGTATTTCATCAATGAACAGGATAACTTCGCCCTCCGCTGCAATAACTTCCTTAACAACCGCTTTCAGTCTTTCTTCAAATTCTCCTTTATATTTGGCACCGGCTATCAAAGCGCCCATATCGAGTGAAAAGATTTGCCTTGTTTTAAGATTCTCAGGGACATCCCCTGAAATAATCCTGTATGCAAGTCCTTCAGCAATTGCTGTCTTACCTACCCCCGGTTCGCCAATGAGTATCGGGTTATTTTTTGTCCGGCGTGAAAGTATCTGAAGAACTCTCCTGATTTCATCCTCACGTCCTATAACCGGATCAAGCCTGCCGTTTTTAGCCTGTTCATTCAGGTTAATGGCATAACGATTCAGCGAGTTATAGGTATCTTCAGCTGTCTGACTGTTAATTTTTGAACCTTTCCTCAGTGCGGCTATTGATGCTCTGAGGTCTTTTTCATTAAGACCAAAGTCTTTCAGCATTTTACTTACCTGGTCGCCGCCTGACAGAAGTCCTAACAGGATATGTTCAACCGATGCAAACTGGTCCTGCATGGAATGTGCAATATCAATGGCTTTTTGCAGGGCTTTGTTTGACTCGGAAGAAAGGTACTGTTCGCCCCCTGTAACCCTCGAATAAGAACTCACTATGCTTTCAGCAACCCGCTCCAAATCCGCCGTATTAACACCGGTTTTACCCAGTAAATGTTGGGCAACGCTTTCATTGCCGCTTAAAAGTGCCTTAAGTAAATGACCCGTTTCAACTGCCTGGTTCTGATGATCGCGTGCAAGCATAAAGGCCTGCTGAATGGCTTCCTGTGACCTGATAGTAAAATTATCAAGATTCATAACGATACTATTTTTTTTTGCACAACGTTTAATGTGAGATCAACAATTATTAAACCAATTCAAAGTGACCCATTAATTTAGTCAATTTGTCAAATTAATTTTTATCAGCCTGCCATTATGTCCGCTATTTATCAATGTTTTTGCTGAAACCCGACCCGTTTATTTTCGTAATATCATGAGCCCAAACAATACCGGCCAATGAGTGAAAAGATCCTCAAAGCTTTAATGGAATTATTCGCGATCATCGCCAGTCCCGAAGGAAATGACAAGGACAGGCGATCGGTTGTTTTATCCTTTCTTGGCCGACAGCTGAACCAGGATCTTGTTAAGGATTATATTAAGATCTTTGATACATTCTATGAAAAACACCAGGCGCTGAATATTGAGCGCGGGAATAAAAGGATTGGGGCTGATTCGGTTAAGGTTCTCAGGATTTGCAATGATATCAACAAAGAACTGGCCCAGAAACAGAAGGTCATTGTGCTGGTACAACTTTTTGAATTCGTAAAGTCGAACGGAAATGATATAAGTGACCAGGAATTTGCTTTCATTACGGCTGTTGCCGAGTCGTTTTATATTCCCCCCGAGGAGTATACGCTGATTCGCGATTTTACACTTAATACTTTTGATAATATTCCCGAAAGCAAGGAACTTCTTGTTGTAAATAACAGCAAAAAACCGTCCTTCAAATACATAAAACACTTTTATTCCGAATACCTCACCGGTAATATCTGGATCATTCATATTGCATCTGCCGGTATGTATTTTTTACGATATATCGGCGAAAATGAGCTTTACCTTAACAGCCAGATTATTCAGCAGGATAAAGTATTCACACTCACTACAGGTACTTCTATCAGGAATCATCATGTGAAACCGCTTTATTTCAGTGATATTGTTAGCGTTTTCAAAGAGGATGAAGCCACATCGAGGATTGTTTTTGAAGCTGAAGATGTCAGCTACCGGTTCAAAGGAGGAAATGCAGGAATACATCATCTTAGCTTCTGTGAAGAATCGGGCAGGCTTGTGGGCATTATGGGTTCAAGCGGGGCCGGAAAATCGACACTTCTCAATATTCTGAACGGTTCAATGCAGCCGGCTGAAGGCAGGGTACTTATAAACGGCGTTGATATTTACCGGGATAAAGTAGGATCAAACGGGCTTATAGGACATGTATCCCAGGATGACCTGCTGATTGAAGAGCTTACCGTTTACCAGAACCTGTATTTCAATACCAAACTTTGTTTTGACAATTATTCAGCGGAACAGATAACAGAAGCAGTGAATAACATGCTTCAGAACCTGGGCTTATATGATATAAAGGATGTCCAGGTTGGTACACCACTGAATAAAAAGATTTCCGGCGGTCAGCGAAAGAGACTGAACATTGCCCTTGAACTGATACGCGAACCGGCTATTCTTTTCCTGGACGAGCCCACCTCGGGTTTGTCATCAAGGGATTCTGAAAACATTATGGACCTGCTCAAGGATCTCACCCTGAAAGGCAAGCTTGTTTTCGTTGTGATCCACCAGCCGTCATCCGATATTTTTAAAATGTTCGACAATCTTCTGATTCTCGATACCGGAGGTTATCTTATTTACAACGGCAACCCGGTGGATTCGATCACATACTTCAAATCAAAGGTCCACCAGGCAAATTGGGCTGACAGTGAATGCCATATCTGCGGGAATGTTAACCCCGAACAGATATTCAACATTGTTGAATCGATGGTGATTGATGAGTACGGTAAAGAAACCCGTACCCGGAAAATTTCACCCGAGGAATGGTTCGGATTTTTCAGGAATGCAGGATTGCCATTTAAAATTAAACCGGTTATTGAAAATCTGCTTCCCCCGGTTGCTTTTAAAGTACCTAACTTATTCAAACAACTCGGCGTTTTCATCACCCGTGATGTGCTTGCAAAAATCGCCAATACACAATACCTGATCATTACACTTCTTGAAGCCCCTGTTCTTGCTTTCATCCTGGCTTTCATTATAAAGTATTTCAATATAAGCGAAACCAATGAGACAGGTTATACGCTGATGGAAAACAGCAATTTGCCTGTCTACCTTTTTATGTCGGTTATTGTTGCCACGTTTATGGGACTTACGCTTAGCGCGGAAGAGATAATAAAGGACAGGAAGATTTTGAAACGCGAGGCATTCCTTAACCTGAGCTGGTCGGGGTACCTGCTTTCCAAACTAATGGTAATGATGACCATTTCGGCCATCCAGGCCCTTACATTTGTAATCATTGGTAACAGTGTGCTTGAGGTCAGGGGAATGTACTTCAAATTCTGGCTGATCCTTTTCAGCGCATGGACAGCATCCAATGTAATGGGACTGTTGATTTCCGACAGTTTTAAAACTGTGGTCACCATTTATATTCTTATCCCGTTCCTTGTAATTCCTCAAATTGTGCTGAGCGGTGTAATCGTAAAGTATGAAAAGCTGAACCCGAAGATATCTTCTCCGAGTAAAATTCCCTTTTACGGTGAAATGATGACGGCACGCTGGGGATATGAGGCACTGGCTGTGGAACAGTTTATGCACAACGACTATGATGAGCCATTTTACGCCGTAAACAAGGCGATGAGTATTGCGGAATACAAGAAAAATTACTGGATAAAGAACCTTGAAAACAAAATTGACTTCATCGAGAATGATTTAAGGAACCCCGGAAGTCATGAAAAAACAAGAGGATATCTTGAGTTGCTCAGAAATGAATTGCTCTCAGAAATTCCGAATATTAAGAATATTCCTATTCAGAATGTTCAGAACATTGATTATCCAAACCTGGCCAGTCTGAATCTGAGGGATATAAACCAGGGAGTCATTGATTCAACACGCCGGTTCATTAAAACCCTGAATAAGATTTATATCCGCATTTACAACAATGCGAATGACGCAAAGGATAACCTGATCAGGATTCATGAACAAACGCCGGCCGATAAATTTGAATTCCTTGAACTAAAAAGACATTATCACAACGAAAAGCTTACCGAATTTGTCGAAAATAACACTGAACTCATACGGATCATTGAATACAAGGGTCGCCTGTTCCAGAAGACCGATCCCATATATCTTGATCCTGTTCATCCTTTTATTAAAGCTCACTTTTACGCACCACGTAAAATGATATTCGGAAAATATTACAGCACATTTATAGTGAATGTGCTGGTAATATGGTGCTTCTCACTATTCCTTTACCTGTTGCTATATTTCAGGGTGTTTAAGAAAATTCTGGACCTTATGGAGCAACTGACCGAACGCGACCAGCAAATATAAAAAAGGGTGTCTCACTAGTGAAACACCCTCTTCTTGTATTTACGCAGTATTTATTTAATCAACAATCTCGATCATTTTAAAAGGTACCCGGATAATGGATTCATAATCCTCACCGGCCTCAAGCATATCCTCATCATCTTCCTCATAATACCAGTTGATGACAACGTCATGCTTGGACTTATGAATGGCCTCAAGTTTTTTGAAAACATCAAGAATACACTTTGAAGAACTGGTGTTGAAGTATTCCAACTGAATATTAACAAGTGTTTTCTTTAACGGGCTCTTTGCATACTCCTCAAGCCAGTCCACAAGGGGTTTATAAAATTCTATGGAGTTTTCAGGTATTGACCGTCCTTTGATTTCCACTATGCCTTCTTCAGGGAAGAACTTAATGGAAGGGGTTTTGGGAGTACTTTCGATGTTAATTGGTTCCATATGTTAAGTAGGTGTATTCTTTAGTAATTAAATCGTAATAGTAAGATTGAAAAAATAATAATTATCGTTATAATTAAAGAACTCGTATTCAAGTTTGTTTCCTGATTTCCTAGCTATATCAACCAGTCCCAGTCCGCCACCGCCTTTTGCAGAAAGTTTCTGATGGTTCAGGATAAATTTATACATATCCTTAAGCTCATCTTTTGAAAGAGAATTTATTTTATCAATTTTCTCTTTAAGGAATTTAATGCGACGGGAATTAATGAAATTTCCCGTTGTAACCCTGTAGTAATCCTGTTCACGTGTAACAACAAGAACTCCGAACTTAGGATCAAGCGGTTCTTCAAGGCCTTCGTGTGTTGTCTCTATGTGATGAAAAAGATTTTGCAGACTTTCAACCAGCACATTGTAGATTTTCTTCCGAAGTTTGCTGTCAGCATCAGCCTCCTCGAGCTTCTTTTCAACACCTTCAAGAATGTCGTTTATAAGTTCTGATGTGATACTTCCTTTGTAAGCCAGTATAACATCACCCTTACTGAGATTGGAGTAGTATTCCTGTAAATTAAAGCTCATAAAAGGCTGGTTGCATCTTTACCAGGTAATTGACATTGAACAAATATATAAAAAAAAATTCGTGTAAAGTCCATCACTGAATTAAAGAATTGATTTACGGTATATTTCAGCTACCTGTGTTCCTGTTTACAAAACGGATAATTGAAGACCAGTGTTACAATCTTTGTTGTTTATTCCTTAATTACCGCGGTTTTAGTGACGGAATACATTATACATGTTACGAATCGCTTGTTTTTGGTGCCTTTTTTGATCCCTGGTACAGTGAATAGTGATTAAACCTGCATTCAAGCTGTCCATTATAAACCTGTATCCGGGGAGAAGGATGCAAACCAACATTTTTCATAGCCTCTGCATTAGAACTCAGAATCCATGCATCAAAACCCGAAAAGTCCTTTTTTAGTTTATCCCCGATAGTTTTATATAAGTCGTTAAGATTTTGCTGTACAATCCTTTCACCATAAGGAGGGTTCAGAATAACAGTTCCCGGAGCATCAGGCGGAACCACATCTGCAAGGTGCATTGTATTGAACCGGATGTATTTAAAAACACCTGCATTTTGGGAATGGCGAATAGCGAGCCTTACAGCATCTGCTGAAATATCAGAAGCTTCTATGCTGATTTCATTATTCTTCAATTCTCTTTTCTTTTCATTTACAATGGCGTTAAAAATATTCGGATCGTAATCTTTCCATTTCCTGAAACCATATTCAGCACGAATGTCGCCCGGCCAAATATCTGCTGCCATCATGGCTGCTTCTATTGCAATCGTTCCCGAGCCACACATAAAATCGACCAGCGGAGTATTTTTTTTCCACCCTGATAATCGCACAAGCCCTGCAGCGAGTACCTCATTCAACGGGGCAGGACCCTGCTTAACCCTGTATCCTCTTCTGTGCAAAGAATCACCACTGCTATCGCGTGCAATTTTTATATTGCGGTCACTTATATGCGCGTTAATCCTTAAAACCGGATTATCCAGGTCAACTGAAGGACGGCTTCCAAATTTGTCGCGAAATTGATCCACAACAGCATCTTTGATTTTTTGCGCTATATATTGAGAATGTGAGAAAAGCCCTGTGTTCATTGATACATCAACAGCCAGGGTGTCGTTAACTCCCATGAAACGGTCCCACCGGATGGTTCTTATAAAATCATAAAGCTGCTGTTCATTTCCAATTTCCGCCTCAGTCAATGGAACCAGTATTTTGAGAGCCGTTCGTAATTTAAAATTTGCGAGGTACAAGACTTTTTTGTCACCTTCAAAACTCACTGCCCTGCTTAATAATTTAATTCCCGATGCACCGATTTCCTGCAGTTCATCAGCCAGTATTTTTTCAAATCCGAAAAGAGTTTTGGCAATATATTCCGCCATAAGGAAAGTTTAAAATTATGAGCAAATATCCGGAAAAAATCGTTCAATAGCTTCAATGGCGTGAATTAACCGTTCAGAATCTGTCCCTGTAATTACAGCATACCGGCAACCCTTATCCTGAAGCTCTTTCTCATATATCGAGTAAAGTTTTTCACGCATCTCACCGCCATTTTCCCTTACATCGTCTGCCGTCCAGGGAATTTCTGTATTACAAAGCAGGTAAAGATCGATAGTTCCGCTTTTTAATTCTTCATCAATCCATCCGGGATATTTTCCGAAAACCACATTAAACCAGACCTTGGTAATGATGAGATAAGTATCAAAAAAGGCTATCCCTGCTCCGGAAGGAACATCCTGTTTTGCCTGCCTCCTCTGCACTTCTGCAATATGCACCACATCATCGTAAGTATACTCGCGCTGAAGTGATCCGATAAAATCTCTTGCATATTCAGAGAAATAAGGGGCATTATAATGTTCTGCCAGCTGAACCGTGAGGGTAGATTTTCCGGTGCATTCCGGACCGGTAAGTGCAACCCGGATCATTTATTACGGGTTTGAATTTCTTTTTTCCAGTCGAAAAAACCTTTAACGGCCAGCACATCATAAACCAGGAAAAGAACAGCACTGGGATAAAGTGATTTATACAACATAGCAGACAAGGATAACGCATTCAGAATTATCCAGAAAAGCCATTGCTCGACGAATTTTTGCGTAAGCATCCAGGTTGCAACCATACCTCCTGAAGTAAGGACAGCATCCAGAAGAGCCATATCAGAATCAGTGAACCTGATCAGAATGAAATACACAGGGATTGCGATAAGTACGGTTGAAACGATGCAACCGGCAAGCCATTTTACGGGAGTATGCCTTATTAATAAAGAATTGTTTCCGCTTCCCTCTTTTTTTCCTGCCCAGTTATACCATCCATAAAAACCAATAATCACATAATAAATATAGAGAAGAGAATACGCGAAAATTTTCGACTTATAAAAGATCCATATATAAATCGCAGAAGAAATTATGCCAAATAACCAGAGCAGAGTTTTCTCACGGATAGTGAACAGGATATAAAGCAATCCTGTCGCTACAGCGATAATCTCCAGATAATGTGTTAGTAACCAGTGAATGGCATTTGAAGCGAAATTCATGAACCTACTTCTTGTTTAAAAGCATAGCTTCATATTTGTCCCAGTTTTTAAGTATGGTGACTGCAGTCTGAAATTTCGGCTCAGTGTCATTAATGACTTCGTAAAATTCGCTGTTGGTCCACAAATCCCTGGCCATGTAGGCTTTAATCAATGCAGCTAACTGTTCTTTTGAAAGCTGGAAATCTTTCTCATTAAAGGCAATACCCTTATCCGTTCCGAACTTTATGAAATTGTCGAATAATGGCTGATCAATTTCAAAATAGTTTTTGAAGCTTTCAATATCCTTATATTTTGATATGAGGTTACGGCGATTAATATCGACATACTCAAGAACAAACTGATCAATGACTCTTTTCCTTACCAACTGCTGGTAGTAATCGGTGTAATGACTTGTATCGATTGAAACAAAGTAATCAGGCATAATGCCGCCGCCACCATATACAAGCCTTGTATTCTTAAGTGTATAATATTTGAGTGAATCAGCAAAATGAATGCTGTCCTTATGAGCCAGTTCACCTTTGTTGTACCTGTTAATAAGGTCCTTCTCGTAATCGTCCCTGCTCATATTGTAAGGTTTCTGAATCAACCTTCCGGTGGGAGTATAATATTTTGCAACCGTCAGCCGGATCATTGACTGATCTGGAAGCAATAACGGTTTTTGTACCAATCCTTTTCCGTATGATCTGCGTCCAACAATGATTCCCCTGTCCCAATCCTGTATGGCTCCTGAAAGAATTTCGCTGGCTGAAGCCGATCCTTCATCAATGAGAATAACAAGGTGTCCCTTTTCAAAAAGGCCTTCGCGGGTGGCGTAATATTCCTTCTTGGGACTGTTAATTCCCTGGGTATACAGGATGAGTTTTCCGGCATCAAGGAATTGATCTGCCAGCTTAATGGCTACTTCGAGGTATCCCCCGCCATTGCCTGTAAGATCGAGGATGAGGTTCTTCACATTCTCCTTCTTAAGTTCAGATAAGGCTTTTGTGAACTCATCCATTGTGGTCATTGAGAACCGGTTTACTTTGATATATCCGATATCTTCACTTACCTTATACGTAGCGTCAATGCTGTAAATAGGAATTTTATCCCTGATGATATCATAATCGAGTAATTCGCTGTTGCCTCGCCTGAGAAGGGAGATAGTAACTTTTGATCCTTTTTTTCCCCTGAGCATGGCAAAAACATCATCCGACTTAATGCCGGTTCCGGCTATATTTTTTCCATCCACTTTAATCAGACGGTCACCGCTAAGTACTCCGGCCTTATCCGAAGGTCCCCCCGCTACCGGAGAAATGATGTAAACCGTGTCATTGAGAATATTAAATGAAACTCCGATTCCTTCAAAATTGCCCTGTAATGGCTCATTGAGCTGGGCAACCTCATCTTTTGTAAGATAGGAGGAATGCGGGTCAAGATCTTTCAGCAGTTCGGTAATGGCATGTTCCACCAATGAATTCTCATTAACAGTATCCACATAGTACTTTTCGATCCATTCAAGGACTTTGCCGAATTTATAGGTCTGTTCATTGAACATCTGTGAATACCCACTGACTGAACCCGTACCAACTATACAGGCAACCAGTACATAACGCAATAACTTATTCATATTTTATTTCTCCTAATCCTAAAATGATACCATCAGATAATCATACGCTTATTCCCATTCAATAGTTGCAGGAGGCTTTGAACTGATATCGTATACAACCCGATTAACTCCCTTTACTTTATTGATGATCCGGTTGGAAATATGTGCAAGAAAATCATAAGGAAGTTGTGCCCAGTCAGCAGTCATCCCGTCTGTAGATGTTACAGCCCTTAGGGCAACAACGTTTTCATAAGTTCGTTCATCACCCATAACGCCTACCGATTGCACCGGAAGAAGAATGGCAGCTGCCTGCCATACACTGTCGTACAGGTTAAAATCGCGCAGACCGCCAATGAAAATATCATCCACTTCCTGAAGAATTCTTACTTTCTCAGGGGTTATGTCGCTTATGATACGGATGGCAAGTCCCGGTCCCGGGAACGGGTGCCTGTTGAGAATCAGAGGATCAATGTTAAGAGCCTTCCCTACTCGTCGCACTTCATCTTTAAACAGCAATTTCAAAGGTTCAACCACTTTGAGATGCATTTTCTCGGGTAAACCTCCTACATTATGGTGCGATTTTATGGTGGCTGAAGGACCATTTACAGAAACCGACTCGATTACGTCGGGATATATGGTTCCCTGGGCAAGCCACTTAACATCTTTTATCTTATGGGCTTCCTTATCGAATACTGTAATGAAATTCCTCCCGATGATCTTCCTTTTTTGTTCAGGTTCATAAACACCTTTAAGGTCATCGAGGAACATAGCCCCTGCATCCACTCCCACTACATTTAAGCCCATATGCTTATAGGAGGCCAGCACTTTTTCAAATTCGTTTTTTCGCAATAACCCGTTATCTACAAAAATGCAGGTAAGGTTATTACCAATTGCCCTGTGCAGAAGTATGGAAGCTACAGATGAATCCACACCGCCGGAAAGACCCAGAACTACCTTGTCGTTTCCGAGCATTTCCTTAAGCTTGGCTATAGACTCATGGATAAAGGATTCGGGTGTCCAGTTCTGACGGCAGCCGCAAATATCAACTACAAAATTGCGGAGAATAGCCAGTCCTTCGGTAGTATGATAAACTTCAGGATGGAACTGTATGCCGTATGTGCTTTCGCCCTGCACTTCAAAAGCACCGATAGGCACATCTTCTGTGTTTCCGGCAATATGGTAACCTTCAGGGAGAGTAACAATGGTGTCGCCATGCGACATCCATACCTGCGAATTATTCTTTATCCCCCTGAAAAGACGGCAATCGGTTTTAGTAATATTCAGGCTTGCCCTGCCGTATTCACGTGAAGCGGAAGGAGCAACCTCACCGCCGAAATAATGCGAAAGATACTGGGCGCCATAGCAAATGCCAAGTATGGGCATTTTACCCTTGACAGTTTTAAGATCAGGGATCGGGGCATTTTTATCACGCACTGACGAAGGGCTTCCTGAAAGGATGATACCTTTTACTGACTGGTCAATCACTTTCTGAGAATTGAAAGGCCATATTTCGCAATATACATTGAGTTCCCTCACCCTGCGGGCGATTAACTGGGTATACTGTGAACCGAAATCTAAAATGATTATTTTTTCTTCCACCTGGGAAATTGTGCTATAAAATGAATGTGCAAATATAAGACTTTTACGCCGGTGATTCTATACGAACCTGTTTTACGGCATAATTTTCACCATCTTCAACTGTGTACGACTCAGGGAAGATTTCCTTTGCTTCTTTGGCTAAATCCGAAACACTTTTATACCTGGTTGAAAAATGTCCCATAATGAGTTTTCCCACACAGGCATCCTTAGCCAGCTGAGCCGCCTGAACCGAAGTAGAATGCCCGGTTATTTTAGCCAGTTTTTTGTCTGCGTTTGAGAAGGTAGCCTCAAAATATAAAAGATCAATATCCTTCAGCCATCCGGTAAGCTTGCTGAAACAGGACGTATCGGTGCAGAAGGCATAGGACCGTGGCTTATAAGGAGGCATTGTCAGAACATTGTTCTTTATGATTTCTCCGGTAGCGGTTATGAAATCTTTTCCTTCCTTAATATTCCGGATATCCCTGATTCCGATCCCGTATTGTGAAATTGCATCTTTACGGATGTTCAGAAGTCTTTGCTTTTCCCTGAAAACAAAACCGGCAACTGGCACTGAATGGCGCAGAGGAAGGATTTCAACCGTCATATGCCGGTCGTCATATATCTCTGTTTTTTTATTGGCAAGAAAAGGATGAAAGATGATTTTGAAGGTAAGCTCTTTGCCGAAATATTCTTTGTAATGGTTCAGAGTGGGTTCCAGGTCGCGGTGGGCAAAAATATGGAAATCGGTTTTGCGTCCGAGTAATGTGTACGATGAAAGAAGTCCAAAAAGGCCAAATATATGATCGCCGTGAAGATGACTGATAAACAAATGGTTTATCCTGGCAATATTAACTGAAAAGCGTCTCAATTGGATCTGGGTTCCTTCACCGCAATCAATTAAAAAAAACCGCTCATGTACATTAAGTACCTGAGCGGTTGGAAATCTTTTTACTGTGGGAATAGCAGAGCTGCTTCCCAGGATCGTTACATTAAAAGACATTCAGCAAACGGCTAACTTGCGGTTTCAGCGAAGAGCTTTACAGCCTCTTCAACTGAACCTGCAATATTCAACACAGTGTCAAGCTGTGAGATGGTAATCAGGCGTTCTACGGCGTCATTAAGGCCGGTGAGAACGAAAGTACCGTTAGCGTTTTTGCATAATCTGTTGGCTACCAAAATCGCACTAAGCCCCGATGAATCACAGTAACGGCACTTGCTCAGGTCAAGAACAATATTCTTTTCACCGTTTCCTGATACCAGAACAAGCTCAGATTTTAGTGTCGGAGCGATATGAGTATCAAGTTTCTCCTCTAATACCTGAATTAACGTATAATTCCGGAGCTTTTCGATTTTGAATTCCATGATGAAAATATTTAGTATAAATTGTTATTCGTTTTCAGCCTGGTTTTCATCTGTTTCCGTAGCCTTCTTCTCGCTCTTCTTCCTCTTTGATTCTTTCTTTTCCATCTCATCCTTTATAGCAGCCAGGTCAGTGATATCACCAAGCGTGGTTTTTTCCATGCTGGTTTTCAATTTCTTGGTTGCTTTTGAAGTAGCTTCCGATGAAGCTTTCCTTTCAGACTCAGAGGTTGCTCTTTTTGCATCTTCATGAATTCTGCTGTGCGAAACAATGATCTTCTTTGAACCCTTTGAGAATTCAATCACTTTAAAAGGAAGTTTTTCATCCAGCTTAGCCGGTTTTCCATCTTCCTTAATCAGATGCTTGGGAGTTACAAAACCTTCCACACCATACGGAAGGGCAACTACTGCACCTTTATCAGTCATTTCAATAATAGTACCTTCATGAACAGAATCTACAGTAAACACTGTTTCGAATACATCCCAGGGGTTTTCCTCAAGCTGTTTATGGCCAAGGCTTAATCTCCTGTTTTCCTTATCTATTTCAAGTACTACCACTTCAATATTTTCCCCGATGCTTGTGAATTCAGCCGGATGTTTGATTTTCCTTGTCCATGAAAGGTCGGAAATATGGATCAGGCCATCAACACCTTCTTCTATTTCAACAAATACACCGAAGTTTGTAAAGTTACGAACTTTTGAAGTATGTCTGCTGCCAACAGGATATTTTTCTTCAATCTTTTCCCACGGGTCAGTCTTCAGTTGTTTCATACCGAGTGACATCTTGCGCTCTTCGCGGTCAAGCGTAAGAATAACGGCTTCCACTTCGTCACCCACTTTAAGGAATTCCTGTGCACTGCGCAGGTGCTGTGACCATGACATTTCTGATACATGGATAAGACCTTCAACGCCCGGTGCTATTTCAATGAATGCACCATAGTCGGCCATCACAACTACCTTTCCTTTCACTTTGTCGCCCACTTTCAGGTTGGCATCAAGTGAATCCCAGGGATGCGGGGTAAGCTGTTTCAGACCCAGTGCAATTCTCTTTTTCTCATCATCGAAATCAAGAATAACAACCTGGAGTTTCTGATCAAGCTGAACAATTTCTTCAGGATGGTTGATTCTTCCCCATGAAAGGTCGGTAATATGGATCAGTCCGTCAACACCGCCAAGATCAATGAATACACCATATGATGTAATGTTCTTGACAGTTCCTTCGAGGATCTGGCCTTTTTCAAGTTTGGCAATAATCTCTTTCTTCTGCTGTTCGAGTTCAGCTTCAATAAGAGCCTTATGAGAAACAACAACGTTCTTGAATTCATGATTGATTTTAACCACCTTGAATTCCATTGTTTTTCCAACATATACATCATAATCCCTGATCGGCTTCACATCGATCTGTGAGCCCGGGAGGAATGCTTCGATACCGAATACATCAACGATCATACCACCCTTGGTACGGCACTTGATATATCCCTTAATAATTTCATCTTTTTCAAGCGATTCATTAACCCTGTCCCATGATTTGAGGGCTCTCGCTTTTTTATGTGAAAGAACCAGCTGTCCTTTTTTGTCTTCCTGGCTCTCAATATACACTTCAACCTTATCACCGATTTTCAGATCGGGATCATACCTGAATTCGTTCAGGCTCACCACACCTTCTGACTTGTAACCGATGTTAACAACAACTTCACGCTTGTTCATGGAAATAACGGTTCCATCAACAACCTCATTCACCTTAATGGCGCTGAGGGTGTCGTTGTACATTCTTTCAAGATCCGACTTTTTGAATTCTGACTGATAGTCACCTTCTTCGTACTTAGTCCAGTCAAATCCCGGATCAGATTCGAGATTGGCATCTACTGCAACAGGTTCTGCCACTTTTTTTGCCTTTTCTTTTTTGGGTTCGTTCTCAATTGAGTTTTCAGCTTGCTGAACCTGGTTCTCTGCCTGATCTGCAGGCTGCTGCTCCAGGTTATTTTCCAAATTTTCAACCATTAATTAATAAATTATAAATTAGTAAATTAGACATTATGTTGCTTAAAATCGAGCAGCAAAAGTATAATTTTCCCTTGTAAAAAACTAAAGATACGAAAAAAAATATACGGAAACCTCTGAAATTGGCGCTGATTCACAAGCGTTTGTTTGTTGATATAGGGATCATATGAATCAGAAGTCATAATTCATCATGTAAAAAACTTTTACCTTCACGGTTTATAACTTTTGTATATTCGAAAAAATTTTATTTAATGAAAACACTCATAATCGGAACAGGTTACGTTGGTTTGGTTACCGGGACGTGCTTTGCTGAAACAGGGATTGAGGTTGTATGCATTGATATTGACAAAGATAAGATCGCAAAACTGAACCAGGGCATTATTCCGATTTTTGAACCAGGACTTGAGGCCATGGTGAGCAAAAACATTGAAAAAAAGAGATTGTTTTTTGATACCACAATTGAGCATAACCTCCAGGATGTGGAAGCTGTTTTCATTGCGGTGGGCACCCCGCCGGGCGAAGACGGAAGCGCTGATCTGACGTATGTTCTGAATGCCGCCAGGGATATTGGCCGTTATATGGATTCTTACCTTGTGGTTGTAACTAAAAGTACTGTTCCGATGGGAACATCCGGCAAGGTTAAACAGGCCATCCGGTCAGAACTCGACAAACGCAATGTAAATATTCCTTTCGATGTGGCCTCAAATCCGGAATTCCTTAAAGAAGGAGCCGCTATCGAAGATTTTCTGAAACCCGACAGGATCATTCTTGGTGTGGAATCTGACAAAGCTGCTAAAATTCTGAACCGGCTTTACCATCCCTTTATTCTGAACGGCCATCCGATAATCACCATGGATATCGCCTCGGCAGAAATAACCAAATATGCCGCCAATTGTATGCTGGCCACCAAGATCAGTTTCATGAACGACCTGGCCAACCTGTGTGAAATTGTAGGAGCCGATATAAATCACGTGAGAAAAGGCATTGGCAGCGATCCACGGATCGGGGGAAAATTCCTTTATGCCGGGATTGGTTTCGGAGGATCGTGTTTTCCAAAGGATGTGAAAGCCCTCATTAAAACCGCCGATGATATCGGGTACTCTCTTGACATCGTCAAATCGGTAGAGAAGGTAAACAACCGGCAGAAACTGGTTATGTTTCATAAAATATTGAATCACTTCAACGGAGATATCAAGGGTAAGCTTTTCGGTATTTGGGGTCTTTCGTTCAAACCCAATACGGATGATGTAAGAGAATCTTCATCCATCCGGATTATTGAGAAACTCCTTGAAGCAGGAGCAAAAGTTAAAGCATATGACCCTGTGGCCATGGAAGAAGCAAAGAAAATTCTCGGTGACCGTATTGAATTCGGACATGATATATATGATGTACTGATTGATGCCAATGGATTGCTGATGGCAACTGAATGGTCGGAATTCCGGGTGCCCAACTTCAAACTGCTTTCCCGCATTATGAAAGATAAAATCATTTTTGACGGCCGGAATATTTATGACCCGCTTGAAGTGGAAGAAAACGGATTTGCTTATTACGGAATAGGACGTCATCAAACTCACAAAATCTCATGAAAGGAATCATTCTTGCCGGCGGATCAGGTACAAGGCTCTACCCGATCACCAAAAGCATTTCAAAACAAATCATCCCGATCTATGATAAACCGATGATTTATTATCCCCTGTCGGTGCTTATGCTCGCCGGAATCAGGGAAATACTCATTATATCCACTCCAAAGGATATCCATCTATATGATGATCTTCTGGGCGATGGCAGCCAGCTTGGCATCAAGATTTCTTACGCCGTACAGCCCAGTCCGGATGGTCTTGCCCAGGCTTTTATTATTGGTGAGAATTTTATCGGAAATGATACAGTATGCATGGTTCTAGGTGACAATATTTTCTACGGGCATGGTTTCGGCAGAATTCTGTCACAGACATCCAGACTTAAAAGCGGCGCTGTTGTTTTCGGTTACTATGTGAATGATCCCGAACGGTACGGTGTTGTTGAATTTGATGAACAGGGAAAAGTAATCAGTCTTGAAGAAAAACCTGCAAAACCGAAATCGAACTATGCAGTTACCGGCCTGTATTTTTATGGCAATGATGTGGTTTCAAAGGCCAAAAGCCTTAAACCTTCTGCACGCGGAGAACTTGAAATAACAGATCTTAACAGGCTGTACCTGGAAGAAAATAACCTGACGATTAAAATTATGGGACGCGGTATGGCATGGCTTGATACAGGCACACATGAAACCCTTCTCCAGGCATCGGTGTATATTCAGACCATAGAGGAGAGACAGGGACTGAAGGTTTCCTGTATTGAAGAGATCGCTTTCAAACAGGGATTTATTACAAGAGACCAGTTGCTTTCACTGGCTGAGCCTCTTTCGAAAAATCAGTATGGTAAATACCTGCATAAAATTGCAAATGAAAGAACTTTTAATTTTGAAATAGAGGATAACGAATGGAATTGACAGAAACCGGATTTAAGGGACTTGTTGTTTTAAAACCAAAAATATTTGAGGATTCCCGTGGCTACTTTTATGAAAGTTATAATAAAAAAATACTTTCTGATAATGACATAAACCTGGATTTTGTGCAGGACAACCAGTCGCTCTCCTCCTTCGGAACCATCAGGGGCCTGCATTACCAGTTAATCCCGTATGCTCAAACCAAACTGGTAAGGGTTATCCTGGGTTCAGTGTATGATGTGGCCGTCGATATCCGCAAAGAATCACCGACTTTTGGAAAATGGTTCGGAATTGAACTTACCGATTCGAATAAGTTGCAAATGCTCATTCCCAAAGGCTTTGCACACGGTTTCTCAGTACTTTCAGAGAAAGCCGTTGTTATGTATAAGACCGATGATTATTACAACAAAGAGTCCGAAAGAGGCATTGCTTATAATGATTCCAGCCTGCAAATCGACTGGAAAATACCGGTGAGCAGCTTTGTAATCTCCGAAAAAGATAAAACACTTCCTTCTTTCAAAGACTCCGATTCAAATTTTACCTTCTGAAATGATGAAGAAAATCCTTGTAACCGGATCAGACGGACAGCTTGGTATGAGCCTTAAAAATGCATCAGGAAAATACAGCGGTTTTTCATTTCATTGGATTGATGTTAGGGACGTCGATTTGACTGACACGGTTGCATTTGACCGTTTTTTCATTGAGGGGAATTACGATTATATCATCAATTGTGCTGCATTTACTGCGGTTGATAAAGCGGAAGCAGAACAACATATGGCTTATAAAGTGAATGAGGAAGTTCCGGCAAGGCTTGCGACTTATTGCATTAAAACAGGATGCAGGCTTATACACATTTCAACCGATTATATTTACGATGGTGACCGTTGTCTCCCTCATCAGGAAGAGGAAGAACCCAAGCCGGCATCAGTTTATGCAAAAAGCAAACTGGCCGGGGAAAAACATTTATGGAACAGCTCGTATGCGCTGATTATTCGTACCTCATGGTTGTACAGTGAGTTTGGAAACAATTTTATGAAAACAATGGTCAGACTTTCCGAAAAAAATGAAGTACGTGTGGTATACGACCAGGTGGGCACCCCCACTTATGCCGGGGACCTGGCCTTGGTAATTTTGGATTTAATAGAACATTCGGAAAGAATCGGGTTTGAAGCGGGAATTTATAATTACACAAATGAAGGCGTTTGCAGCTGGTTCGACTTTGCTACAGAAATTATGAGACAGGTTAACAGCCGTTGCGCTGTAAAACCAATCCGCTCGTCAGAGTTTCCTTCCCCTGTAAAAAGACCCGCTTTCAGCGTACTGGATAAGAGCAAAATAAAGCGTAAATTTGGAATAGAAATACCATATTGGAAAGACAGCATGATATTGGCTGTCCGGAACCTTAAAAATATTTCCTAACCTGCCAGAATTTAATGACTATGGAAAACAAAGAACTGCTAGCCACTGTAAGAGAACGAGCCAACAAATGGATGGGCAACCAGTATGATGCTGAAACACGGAAGAAAGTAAAGGAACTCCTTGATGGTAACGAAACCGAACTGGTCGAATGTTTTTATCGTGATCTTGAATTTGGCACCGGTGGATTAAGAGGAATCATGGGTGTTGGCACAAACCGTATGAATGTTTACACTGTGGCGATGGCTACACAAGGGCTCAGCAATTACCTTAAAAAAGAGTTCAGCCATATTCCGCAGATCAAAGTGGCCATTGCACACGATTCAAGAAATAACAGCAAACTGTTTGCCAAAACAACAGCGGACATTTTTTCTGCCAACGGCTTCAAGGTTTACCTTTTCAGTGATCTGCGGCCAACCCCCGAATTATCCTTTGCAATCCGGTATTTTAAATGCCAGAGCGGCGTTGTTGTTACTGCTTCTCATAATCCTAAGGAGTACAACGGCTATAAAGCGTATTGGGATGACGGCGGACAGATTATCGCTCCTCATGATAAGAAGATCATTGAAGAAGTTCAGTCAATTCAGTCACCCGATGATGTAAACTTTAATGCTAAGCCTGAAAACATTGAGTTTATCGGAGATGAAATTGATGATATCTATACTAATCAGATTACGGGCTTATCCCTTTCGCATGATGTTATAAAACGGCAGCACGATCTTAAGATTGTTTATACTCCCCTTCATGGCGCCGGTGTTAAACTGGTTCCGCAAATTCTGCAAAAATACGGCTTCACCAATGTAATTCACGTTCCTGAACAAGATGTATCGGATGGAAACTTCCCGACTGTTATTTCACCAAACCCGGAAGAGAGTTCCGCCCTTGAACTGGCAGTTAAAAAAGCACAGGAAACCAATGCAGACATAGTTCTGGCTACTGATCCCGATGCCGACCGTGTGGGCATGGTGGTAAAAAACAAAGATGGCAAGTTCATCATTATGAACGGAAACCAGTCGGCTGCCCTGCTCATCAATTACCTGCTCTCTAAATGGTCAGCCAACGGAAAACTGAAAGGCCGCGAATTTATAGTAAAGACAATTGTAACGACCGAGCTTCTTGCAGAAATTGCCAAAAAATACAATGTAGAATGCTATGATGTGCTCACCGGCTTCAAATATATTGCTGATGTAATAAAACACCTTGAAGGCAAAAAGTCTTTCATCGGTGGCGGTGAGGAAAGCTATGGCTACCTGGCAGGAGATTTTGTGAGGGATAAGGATGCCATCATGTCGTGCGCCCTGCTTGCTGAAGCTGCTGCCTATGCAAAGGACAGAGGAATGACAATGTATGATCAGCTTCTTGAAATTTACAGGGAATTCGGACTTTATAAAGAAAAGCTGATATCGGTTGTTAAAAAAGGCAAGACCGGCGCTGAAGAAATCCAGCAGATGATGAAGGATTTCAGAAGCAATCCCCCGGCAAAAATCAACAATTCACCGCTTCTGGAGGTAATGGACTATCTTGATCCGAAATCTCTTGAAAAGGCAACCCGTAAAAACGGTGGTATAACCATACCTAAATCCGATGTACTGCAGTTTTTAACAGAAGACAGCACAAAAATCTCTATCAGGCCTTCAGGGACTGAACCTAAAATTAAATTCTATTTCGGAGTAAAAGGAACACTGAAAAATACCGAAGATTTTGAAAAGGAAAATGCTGCGCTTGATGCACGCGTTGAAGCTATTATTAAGGATCTTAAATTAAGATAAGTTCTATGAAAAGCTACAGGAAAGAATTGTGGTTCAATATTCCCCAGCGAAGACAACTGATCAATATAACCGACCAGGTTGAACGCTGCCTGGATGAAAGCGGTATTAAGGAAGGTATACTGTTGTGCAATTCAATGCATATAAGCAGCAGCGTATTTATCAACGATGATGAATCAGGCCTCCATCATGACTTCGAGGTATGGCTCGAAAAACTTGCTCCTGAAAAACCGTATGATCAATACCGTCATAACGGATTTGAAGATAATGCCGACGCCCACCTTAAACGCACAGTTATGGGCCGCGAAGTAGTGGTTGCAGTAACTGCAGGCAAACTCGATTTCGGACCCTGGGAACAAATCTTCTACGGTGAATTTGACGGGAAGAGGAATAAGAGGGTGCTCGTCAAAATCGTTGGGGAATAAAGTTGTTTCAAAGTTGTTTCATGTTGTTTCAAAGTTGTTTGATGTTGTCCTAATGGAACCATTTGGAACAATCTGAAACTATCTGAAACTATCTGAAACTATTCCAGGTAGGTATAACCATACAACCCCGATCTATAGGTAGACAGGAATTCTTTACCTTCTTCTGCTGTTATTATGCCTGATTTGACAGCTGAAGTAACCCAGGTTTCCACGGTTCTTACAAGCTTCTTCGCATTATACTGAACATAATCAAGTACTTCGGCAACCGTTTCCCCATCAATGATCTGGTCAATTTCGTACCCGTCGTCCGTTACAGACACGTGAACGGCATTTGTATCGCCAAACAGGTTATGCAGGTCACCCAATATTTCCTGGTAGGCACCCACAAGGAAAACACCCAGGTAATAAGGTTCTTTGGGCTTTATCGAATGAACAGGGAGGTAATATGAAAAATTCCTTGTGGAAATGAAGTTGTCGATTTTGCCGTCGGAATCACAGGTTATGTCTTGCAGTGTGGCTGCACGACCAGGTTTCTCATCGAGTCTCTGTAAGGGAACAATGGGAAATATCTGATCAATGGCCCATGAATCAGGCATTGACTGGAACAATGAGAAATTGCAGAAATATTTATCCGATAAAATTTTGGGAAGATGACGAAGTTCTTCAGGAATATGTTTCGTTTCATTTGTCATCTGGTAAAGCTCGCGGGCAATCGACCAGAATAACCGTTCAATCTGCGCCCTGGTTTTAAGATCGAGAAGGCCAAGACTGAAACGGTCGAGCGCTTCCTCCCTGATCTGTTGTGCATCATGCCATGTTTCGAGCATTCCCGGCTGGTTCAGCCTGTCCCATAGCGAATACAATTCTTTCACCAGTTCATGATCCTTTTCCGTTGGCTCGGCTTCATCTTCATACCATTCAGGCAACGTGGTGGTTTCAAGTACCTCAAAAACAAGCACTGAGTGATGGGCAGTAAGTGAACGACCTGATTCGGTAATAATATTGGGGTGAGGTATGCCGTTCCTGTCGCTTGCGTCCACAAGTGTAGATATGGAGTCGTTTACGTATTCCTGCAGGCTGTAATTTACGCTGCTTTCACTGTTCGGCGACCGTGTGCCGTCATAATCAACACCCAATCCGCCGCCGATATCCACAAACTCCACTTTAAAACCGTTCTTGTGAAGCTGAACATAGAATTCGGATGCTTCACGGAGAGCGATTTTAATACGTCTGATCTTTGTAACCTGGCTGCCGATATGAAAATGAACGAGACGAAGACATTCCGTCATCCGGTTTCTTTCAAGAAAATCCATAGCTTCCAATAACTCGCTGGAGGTCAAACCGAATTTACTCACATCGCCGCCGGAATCTTCCCATTTGCCGCTTCCGGTACTCGCCAGCTTGATACGGATACCAAGGTTGGGTTTTATTCTCAGGCGTTTTGAAACATTTGCGATAAGTTTAAGTTCATTAAGCTTTTCTACAACCAGGAATATTCTTTTACCCATCTTCTGCGCAAGCAGGGCGAGTTCAATGTAATCTTCGTCTTTATACCCATTGCAGATAATGAGAGAATCGCTGTCGGCATTGATTGCAATAACCGCATGAAGTTCAGGCTTGGAGCCGGCTTCAAGACCGATGTTGAATTTTTTACCATGACTCACAATTTCCTCAACCACAGGGCGCATCTGGTTAACCTTAATCGGATATATAATAAAATTCTGAGCCTTGTATTCATATTCTTTGGCTGCGACTTCAAAGCACTTGGCCATTTTCTCAATCCTGTTGTCCAGGATATCCGGGAACCGGATGAGCATGGGGGCGGATACATCCCTGAGCGACAACTCGTCAACAAGTTCTCTCAGATCGATCTCAATGCCGTTTTTTGCAGGAGACACCTGGATATGTCCCTTTTCATTTATTGAAAAATAATTTACACCCCAGCCCTGGATGTTGTATAACTCAGCTGAATCTTCGATGCGCCATTTTCTCATTATTCTTACAGTTAATTTTTATAAGGATGCAAAATTGCGAATAATTGAGATTCGACAAAAAGATTTTTTCCTAATTTTCGCCCTCTTTTAATCGGATCTATTTAGCTGATTTCAAATTTCACCTGCATTATGCTTTTGCATGTATTTCATTTCGCAACCGGGCTGGTTTATACGCTGCTCGCATTCTCCTCTTTGTATATTTTAATTTTTTCGTTACTGGCCCATTTTTATCTTGATTCTTCTCCCGGTAATACCGGAAACAAAAAAATGGCTGTTATCTTATCAGGAAACAATGAGAACAACCTTTTGGATGCCGTCGCATCTTTATTGAACCAGTCGTATCCCTGTGAATTTTTCGATATAGCGGTTGTAACCGGTTCATTGAAACCACAAACCATCACAGAGCTGGAAAAGAGGAAAGTAGAAATAATTACTTCCGGTTCAGCTAAACCTGCGGAGAATATTAGCAAAGCATTGGAAGCACTTCCTTCTCAGTATGACCTTGCGGTTATCCTCGATGAAAACAGTTCCCCTGAACCTGACTTTTTGTCAAAAATCGATAAATGCTTTCATCCGCAAATGAAAGCTCTTCAGTGTCATCGTACATCAAAAGTGGTAAGCAGTGCCATACAGGATACTATTTGCGAGGAAGTCAATAATTCTATTTTCAGAAAAGGACAGAGGGCATCCGGATTTTCAGCATCCCTGTCAGGTTCAGGTAAGGTATTCGATTACAATTATCTTAAGAATGTAACTAACCGGGGCAATTTTGAAGAAGAACTTGATTTAAGACTGATAGCAGACAAAAACATTATCTTTTATTCGGATGAAGTGGTGATATATGATGATCATTTGCAAAACAAAGATTCGTACAAACAATGGTTTGCCGTGCGATTTCTGTATTTCAGAACCAACTTCATAAAGGATATCGTTTCCGCTTTCAAATCCGGGAATACAGATCTTGTTAACAAGTCGCTTCAAATGGCCGTTATGCCGGTAAGTATGCTTCTTTTCACGCTCCTGGCCATTGACATTTTGCTTATTATTTCAGGCGTTATAACCTCATTCAGCGCAGTATCCAAAGTGATCAGTCCAGGGCTGAACGCATGGTTGCTTCTCCTTGTAATAACCGGATTTTCAATTGTAATCAGTATTCCCCGAAAATTCTACAGTTTCAGGTGTTTAAAAGCACTGGTGATGAATTTTAAGCTGCGAAAGATATACTAAAGGTCAAGCTTCTTCTTAAAGTAATGAATGGTCCTGTCAAGGCCTTCATCAAGCCTTATTATTGGGGTCCAATCGTTAAGTTCTTTCCTTGCAAGGGTTATATCCGGCTGCCTTTGCAGGGGATCATCCTGTGGAAGAGGCAGGTAAACGATCCTGGAACGGGAATTGGTTAACCGGATTACCTTTTCAGCCAATTCAAGAATTGTAAATTCATCGGGGTTTCCAATATTGACAGGACCGATAAAATGTTTTCCTGTTTTCATCATCCTTACCATACCCTCAACAAGGTCGCTAACATACTGAAAGCTTCTCGTCTGGCTTCCATCGCCAAAAATCGTGATTTCCTTATTGGTAAGCGCCTGAACAATAAAATTTGAAATTACACGGCCGTCATTCGGGTGCATATTGGGACCATACGTGTTGAATATCCTTATTATCTTAATGTCAACCGAATTCTGAAGATGGTAATTCATGAAAAGAGACTCAGCGCATCGCTTTCCTTCATCATAACACGACCTGATGCCAATCGGGTTTACGTGTCCCCAGTAATCCTCTTTCTGGGGATGAACGATAGGATCGCCGTATACTTCACTTGTTGAAGCCTGCAATATCCGGGCTTTAACACGCTTTGCAAGGCCAAGCATGTTAATAGCACCCATTACCGAGGTTTTTATCGTTTTAATCGGATTAAACTGATAATGGATGGGAGAAGCAGGACACGCAAGATTATAAATTTCGTCTACCTCGGCATAATAAGGAGTAATCACATCGTGCCTTACAAGCTCGAAGTAATGGTTGTCAAGAAGGTGGTCAATATTTTCCTTGGAACCTGTAAAATAATTATCAAGGCATATGACGTCATTTTCCTCTGACAGAAGCCTTTCACACAGATGAGAACCAATAAATCCGGCACCGCCGGTTATTAATATACGTTTCATCTTTTACTGATTATCCGGTAATTTTCTTTGGAAGACCTTTAGTAAGAACCTTTTTCTGCCCTTCGGGGCGGGGTATAAACACATCGTCAGCCGTTATGCCTGCTTCTTTAATAATATAAAGGCTGTAATCAAGCCTTCCGAGGTCATCATGTCCGGCATTGTTCGTACCAAATGAGAATTTCACGCCGGCGGCTTTAGCCCTTTTAACGAATTCGAGTGAAGGAATTTTAAACCGGGAATTGATCTCAAGGGCTATATCATTGGTCGCGAGCACTTTAACCACCCTGTCCATGCGTTCAGGAGTCCAAAGCTTATTGTACCGTAAAGCAATAACTTCGGGCAGGTATGTAGGATTTACATAGATATCAACCGGTTCCTTTGATAGTTCCGATTCGATTTTCGAAACAAGCATATCCATAAACTTCTGATCGTTGTCAACAAACGTTTCTTCAGGCATCCACAGCCTCATTCGCCGGCCTTTATTATCCGTCCATGTCATGGCATCGGTGAAGATATAGTCATAAAGCGCAATGACATCAGGCGTGAATAAGGTGATCCATTCCCTGCCCTCGCATTGCATGGCTTTAAATACAGGTTCGGCAGCCATCTGGTTGTAATAATCCCTGAGCGTTGAGTCGTTGGTTACAGGAAAATTAAGACCGCAGTTGGGGGCAAGGCCGTAATTATAACCAAATTCCCTGCCATGTGTGCAAACCTCATCAACAGTCAGGCCGCCTTTCAGGTGCCCGTGAAAGTCAATCAGCGGAAAATCCTGCTCATTCAACTTCGTAAGCATTTCACCTGTTGAATCATTTATGAATAAACTATCCGTCACTGAGGCCAGGTTATCATTTTCCTTTACAATTTTTATATTGGATACTGTTATGGTGCCTTTAATATTTGTCTTTCTGAACCGAATAAACCCTTGTGAAAGTTTCATGCCCGCAAAGTCACCGGTCCGGTTTACAGAATCAGGTTGAATATATTCGCTGATTATTTTGTCATTAACACTTACAGTAATTCTATTGGCTGCAACTTCAAGAACCATTCTGAACTGTTTTCCGTCAGGTACCATCCTTACATAATTATTCCTGGTATGACAGATACCGCCAGTTTTCTGTGCACTGCCCGACCGGTAAGGGCTGTTATTTATTTTCACTGAATACCCTTTGATCGTTTTTCCTGTGTCACCCTGTGCATGAAAATCGATGAGTCCTTCGGCTTCGCCTTCAGTAACCATATCAGCAGTAAGCGTGAAGTTCTTAAGTGAGAATTTCGAAACAACAAATGATCCAGGGCCTGTAAGTACAACAGAATCCGTCGTGTTCTGAACGCCATAGTAATTCCAGTATTTTTCTCCTGATGCCGGAATTTCAACACCGGTTTTTAAACGGTTGCCACAGGAAGTAACGAGAAACAGGCCAATTACAGGGAAAACAAACAAGAGTATTTTTTTCATACAAAAGGTTTTGAGCTATGAATATACAATATTATACAAAGCTAAGACATAAAATTTCAGAACAAATTAGAAAGCTCATAGTTCCTATACAAATAAATGTACTATCTTAGGAAAAATTTAAATCCGTATTTTTTGCAGTCATGAAACAGCCGAGGATATTGGTAATTGATGATTCCACAACTAATATTGTTTTGCTTGAAGCCATTTTAACAGAAAAGGGTTATCATATTGAATCAGCGCTGAATGCAAGGGAAGCATTTAACAGGATTGAAAAACAAATACCCGATCTTATCTTACTGGATTTACTGATGCCAAAGGTCAGTGGATTTGATTTCCTGGATCAGCTGAGGAAAAATGAAAAGACAAAAACCACACCTGTGATTGTTATTTCAGCCATCAATTCCGATGATGAAAATGCAAGAAAGATCAAGGATCTTGAGGCAGTTGATTTTTTGAGGAAGCCCATTGATATACAATACCTTGTTAACCGGGTTGAAGAGATCCTGAAAATGGAATAAAGACATAATTGATGAAATGCCGGTTGTTTGACCGGCATTTTTGTTTTTATCCATCGATTTTTGATGTTGATCAACAAATAAGGTCGTTTGCTTAAATAAGCGCAACACCGTCAGGCGGAATTCGTTTTTAATGTAAACGCTGCTGTATTATTAACCTGAGCGTAGAAAATTATGAAAAGAATTCTGGTAGTGGATGACAACATGCTGATGAGAAAGCTTATCGTAAACCTGTTTACTGATGAGGAAGTAATTCTCGATGAAGCAGCAGATGGCAGAGAAGGATTGGGTAAAATGTCGGATAACCGGTATGACCTTGTCATTACCGACCTGATCATGCCCGGCATGGAAGGTATTGAGATGATAAGGCAGGCAAAACGTGATTATCCGGGAACAAAAATCATAGCCATAAGCGGTGGCGAACCATTTTATCTTTATATGGCCAAAAAACTCGGTATCCAGGGTATCTGTACAAAACCGCTTGAAAAGAATAAGTTCATGAGTATTGTGAATAGCAGTTTGGCGTGACAGATGCAAATTTAAAACCGGAACTACTTCACTATTCTTAAATCAGTGTACGGTGTTCGGTGTTAGGGACGATAGAGACTATAGGGACCATAGAGACATAAGATATAAAAAAAACCTGCCGATGGCAGGTTTTTTTTATTTAGCATCCGGCACCAGTCTTTGCATTGCTATGCCAGTGCTGGCAGATTGCTTCGCACCGGAGGAACCGGTGCTCGCAATGACGAATATCTTAAAGCGAATCTCCGAAATCTTCCTTATATTTCTTCATCAGTTTGAGTGGCCAGTCGCCAACAGGCTCAAGCCTTCCGAGGAAGAAACGCAATACGGGAGGTTCCTCAACAAAACGCAATCCGCCGATCAGTTCCCTGTTCTGATACAGCCAGTTCACGCGATCAATAAGGAACATAGTTTGTGATAATGTGAAAACGCGACGCGGGAATGCAAGTCTGAGCAACTCAACATCAGCAAGTACATCATTGCCGTTCTCATCGCGCACACTTGATATGGTACCTCTTTCCATTCCGCGGCAGCCTGAAGCGATGAAAAGAGCTCCGGCCAAAGCTCCGGCGGGGTACTGGCTTTGCGGTACATGAGGCAGGAAGCCCATGGCGTCGATGTGACATCCGAGTGCACCCGGAGGGGTGATTACCGGTACTCCAAGCCTGTCGAGTTCTTCAACTGTATAGGCAATAAATGAAGGCGACTGGCTGATCACCGTGTCATCTGTAGTTTCATAAAGACCTACAGCCATGGCTTCGATTTCCCTTACCGACATACCGCCGTATGTAAGAAATCCCTCGAACAAGGGAACCAGGTCTCGCATCTTCATGTAAAGGTCTTTGTTGCTCGTACAAATACCGCCGCCACGGGTTGAACTTACTTTCCTGCTTGAGAAGTATACTATATCGGCAAGGCCGCACATTTCCCTGAGTATGTCTTTCACGGGAGTATTGCTGAAACCCGGTTCACGCATCTTTACAAAATAAGCGTTTTCACCGATCAGACTGGCATCCAGAACCATAATGATGTTGTTCTGATCGGCCACTGCACGAACTTCGCGCATATTCTGAATTGAAAACGGCTGTCCTCCAATAAGGTTTGTGGATGCTTCCATCCTGATAAAAGGAACATGCTCAGCACCGTATTCGGCAATCAGTTTTTTCAGCTTTGCAATATCGATATTGCCCTTAAAAGGGTTTGTGCTTTTTATTTTAAGCGCTTCATCCGTATATATTTCGAATATGGTACCACCGTTCATTTCCATGTGGGCCTTTGTGGTGGTGAAATGGTAATTCATGGGTATGGCGTCACCCTGTTTAACGAATGCTTTTGATATGATATTTTCGGCAGCCCTTCCCTGGTGAACAGGCAATACATAGTGCTTACCAAATACATCACGAAGGGCCTCTTCCATGCGGTAAAAACTCTGGGATCCGGCATAAGCATCATCAGCATGCATCATTGATGCCAGCTGATTGTCACTCATGGCATTGGTACCTGAGTCGGTAAGCATGTCAAGGAAGACGTCCTTGGTGTTAAGCAGAAATGTATTGTATCCTGCTTCATTAATTGCCCTGTAACGCTCATCCACTTTTTTAAGGTTAAGCTTCTGGACAATCCTTACTTTATGTAATTCTACAGGTATCTTTTTTCCACTGAAAAATTTTACCACCGGCATTCCGTTTTGTTCCATGTGAAGTGTTTTAGTGTATTAAATAGTATTTGGTTTTTCAAAAATAATCGGAAGTTATATATATGCAACAGGATTGAAAAAAATGTTTGTACCTTTTTTCAATTCTTATAAAAGCTTATTATAATTTTGGTCTCTTCTATGCGATTTGTCATAGTATCTTTGAATATAAATGCAAATCTTGCGTAATTAAATTCAATATTATATAAAAAATTTAACAATTCGACCATGACAACATTAATGAGCCAGGATTTTATTAATCTGGAACACGAATTCGGAGCGCATAATTATCATCCATTGCCGGTTGTTCTTAAGAAAGGTAAAGGAGTATTTGTATGGGATGTGGAAGGAAAAAAATATTACGATTTTCTTTCTGCCTATTCGGCGGTTAACCAGGGCCACTGCCACCCCAGAATTATTAAAGCATTGCGCAAGCAGGCCAAGAAGCTGACTTTAACATCAAGGGCTTTTTATAATGACTGCCTTGGTAAATATGAAAAATACGCAACCGGGTTGCTTGGTTATGATAAATTGTTGCCCATGAACTCCGGTGCCGAGGGTGTTGAAAGTGCGCTGAAACTTTGCAGAAGATGGGCGTACGAAAAGAAAGGAATTTCTGAAAACGAAGCTAAAATAATTGTCTGTGATGGCAACTTCCATGGAAGAACCATCACTGTAATTTCAATGTCAACTGATCCCAGTTCTTTCAAAGGTTTTGGTCCTTTTACTCCGGGCTTTATCGTAATTCCCTATAATGATCTCGACGCTCTTAAAAAAGCACTTGAAGAACCCAATGTGGCTGGTTTCCTTGTTGAGCCTATCCAGGGTGAAGCCGGAGTTTTTGTTCCTGATCCCGGTTATCTTAAGGGTGCTTATGATCTTTGCCATAAAAAGAATGTACTTTTCATAGCCGATGAAGTACAGACCGGCCTTGCCCGTACAGGTAAAATGCTTGCCTGCAACCACGAAAATGTAAGACCTGACATCCTCATCCTGGGAAAAGCTCTTTCAGGTGGTGTTTTACCCGTTTCAGCAGTGCTTGCCGATAACGAAATCATGCTGTGCATTAAACCGGGAGAACATGGATCAACCTTCGGAGGAAACCCCCTGGCATGCAAGGTGGGAATTGCTTCACTCAAGGTTCTTGTTGAAGAAAAGCTTGCAGAAAACGCTGAAAAGCTGGGTACTATCTTCCGTGAAGAACTCAAGACATTTGAGCGCGACCATGATATGGTTGAATCCGTCCGCGGGAAAGGACTTCTTAACGCCATTGTGATTAAGCCGAAAAACGGAAAAACAGCCTGGGACGTTTGCGTTGCCCTGATGAACAACGGGTTGCTGGCCAAGCCGACACATGATCATATTATCCGTTTTGCTCCCCCGCTGGTGATTACAGAAGACCAGATTATGGAAGCCATCGAGATCATAAAAGACACACTGAACCAGTTTCACTAATTTTTTGAGCCCCGCACTTTAAAATGCGGGGTTTTTTATAACCTTGCGGGAAAATTCAACGTTTAATCTCTATTTGCTGATAACATTCTCGTATGGCATATAAAGTCCTTATTATCGACGACAAAAAGGTCAATAAGGAGGTACTCGACGGGGTGATTCATTCATCAATCGACGCCGGTATCGTGGATGGCTTTGCCCGTAATGTTCCGGCAGAAGAATTGGCAGTGAGACTGAAGAAAGCCTGCGAATTCATTGCCACAGGCGACGAAATCACTAAGAAAATTGAGAAAATAAAAGAAGAACGTGATGTATTGATCAAATTTCTTTCCGGATCAGTGCAGGTTCCCTTCTCTTTTATCGTTATCAAACCTTCAGGTGATATTGAATGGGTAAATGATGGCTTCAGCAGAATTCACGGCTTTGAATTGCCTGAACACCTTGAATGCCATGGCAGCACGATCTTTTCAGTTGATCCGGCTTCCGAGATCGGCAATCTATTCAATAAATGCCTCGCTGAAGCCAGTCCAATAAATTCAATCTGCCGTGTAAAGGCACATGACGGAACCAAACTCTGGTTGCAGGTGTTTTTCAATCCTCAAATTAATGCTGAAGGCAAAATTGATGAAATTATTGCTGTCGAAATTGATATAACCAAGTTCAGGAATAAGGAAGACGAGTTGCACGCCCAGAACGAAAAGATTAAGGAAATTGCACGAATTCTTGAAAAAACAAACGTTCTGCTTGAAGAACAAAAGCAGGAAATAAACTCTCAAAAGCAAACCATTGAACTGGAACAGGAGAAATCAGAAAAACTTCTTCTGAATATTCTTCCCTTTGAGGTGGCCAAACAGCTTAAATCGAAAGGGCGGGCCGGAACACGTTCATATAAACTGGTGAGCGTTTTGTTTGCTGACTTTAAAGGATTCTCAAGGATTAGTAAAACGCTCGACCCAAAAGACCTGGTGAATATCCTGGATTCCTATTTTGCAACCTTTGATGAGATTACCGGCCGGCACTATATCGAAAAAATCAAAACGATCGGCGATGCCTATATGTGTGCAGGGGGGCTTCCTCTGAGCAACAAAAGTAACCCCGTTGACGCGGTTCTGGCTGGTCTTGAAATCCAGAGCTATCTTAATGCACTCAATGACACCAAGGTACTCAACAATCTGCAGGTATGGGAACTTCGCATCGGGATCCATACGGGACCTGTTGTGGCAGGAGTTGTAGGTAAAAAGCGCTTTGCATACGATATCTGGGGTGACACTGTAAATGTTGCAAGTCGCATGGAACAAGGCGGACATGTGGGAATGGTCAACATTTCAGGTATCACTTACGATTATATTAAAGATTTTTTTGACTGCGATTACAGGGGAAAAATCGAAACAAAGAATCTCGGGAAAATCGATATGTACTTTGTTAACCGCATCAAGCCCGAATTCTCCCAGGACAAACTGGGTATACTTCCAAATGAATTAATGATGAATTATGTAAATAAACTGTAAATACATTCATGTAAAAAATTCTGCTATTTACCAATTCATTTATACTATCTGCATAATAAACACAACCTGCCCTTTCACATTACGTAATTTCATAAGACAACCCCGACTAATAACAGCAAGGTTCATCTGACAAATGGAACTAACTAATTTAAAGCAACTCGATCTGGAAGATATCGCCCATGGCGAAATTAACTGCATGGTTGCGACTATCGGACAACAACCGAGATGTTATTTCCTGGCTGAAAAACTACACCATGCCGTTTCAAGAAAAATTCTTCTTGTACCACCAGAAATTGATCCAAAAGCAGGAAAATTTCTTCCGGTATTCGAAAAGTTCGGGTTTGTTAACCGGACCACAGCCAATCATGAATTCGAAAACATACTCCCGGTTTTAAATGAGATATGTAAAGTCAGCGGCGGAAAAATAAACGTACTCATTGATTATTCCTGCATGCCTAAGAAATGGTATGCTGCGTTTATCGATGGAATAACAAGGAATAATTACCCTGTTGAGGAAGTCAATTTTTACCTTTCATATACGCCGAAAGTTTTTGATAAAAAACCCGGAAAACAATCCATTGATTATTTTGGTCCGATAATACGCAAGCGTGACAATCTTAATGAAAAAAAACCTGTTTCTATGATTGTAGCGCTTGATAACAATCATAATACGGTTATCGAAGCGGTGAATAAAGTGAAGCCGCAAAAACTGCTGGCGTTTATCCCAAACTGTAGTCATGATCCTGAATACAGTAAACTGGTAGAAGAAAACAATAAAAGCCTGCTTGGAAAATTAAATCCGCAAAACATAATCCGCTATGAATGCGACCGGCCCGAGCAGATCAATTCACTCCTGACTTCATGCTGCCTGGATGAAAGAATCGACTCTGAGGTCGTTATTCTTCCCCAGGGTCCGAAAACTTTTTCGATGATGTCCATGCTGCTTAGCGTAAGATATCCAGATGTGAAGCTTTGGGAAATTATCCTTAAAGACCTGAAAATCAACTCCGAACACGGCCACCCCGCGGCCAATCCCGTTATTGTGAAAGTTTCTTTCATTAACGATGAACTTGATTGACACATAAGTGTTTCTTAAAAACGAAAAGCGGGTAGTCTTTCTATCCAGAATCAATTAAGTATTAAGTTTAGTCTGAACCATTTCTTGCTATGAAAAAGCTTGAATTCGGCGATTGGGATGATGTGTTGAAATGGTCATACAGCCTGGCGAGCAAGTACACAATTGAAAATCTTGTTCCACTTGGGGTAACTTCTGCCAGAAAGTTTGATGCATATAAACGGTCAAAAAAGCCACTTCCCAGGAAGTTCCCACGTATTCCTGATGAATATTTTATAAGAAAAGGTACATGGAAAGGCTGGGGAGATTTTCTCGGTTATCCGGAACACAAGAAATCGAGGTATTACCTTAATTATCGTGATGCTTCACGTGTGGTAAGGGAATCCGGAATTAAAAATTCGAAAGAATACCTGAAATGGAAAGATCGTCCTTCCAATCTTCCCTCACGTCCCGAGTATTTTTATAAAGAATGGAACGGCTGGAAAGATTTCCTGGGATCGAGCTACCAGGCTCCGGATCCGAGACATTACACTAAACTAAGCATTACGGATGTACGCATTATTAAGCATCAGCTTAATATGGGGATTTCCGGAGCTGTGCTGGCTAAAACATTCAAAGTCTCTGAGATGCAGATAAGCCGTATCAAAAGAGGCGAGAATTGGAATGAAATCTGAAACTTGAAATCCAATATTTTATTTGTTTTTTGTTTTGCTTTTTAATAAACTTTACCTCACCTAATTCCATCATTCTATGACTATTTACGTTGGTAACATCAGTTACACATTGGGCGAAGATGAAATCAGAAAAATCTTCGAGGTTATGGGGAGTGTTGAATCCATCAAACTCATCCGTGATAAGAGAACCGGGAAATCAAAAGGTTATTGCTTCATAGAAATGCCTGATAAAAAGGAAGCTATGGAAGCAATCAATGCCCTGGATGGCAAAGATGTTTCCGGCAGGAACCTGAGGGTTATTAAAGCACATTCTACCAAGAAGGTCAGGGAAGAAGTGCAGTGAAGTGATTACAGAGGCAGACAATTCTCTATTGTATGCTTCTTTTCAAGGGGAAACTAAATCTAACTCCGCCTTTGACCCATATGCCTGGTTGTCTTGTGGAGCCTGCATCAATATATTGCCTGTTAAGCAAATTGCTCGCTTCGGTATACAGTTGCACCATTTTGAAGGACCAGGAAAAAGCTAAATCCATGAGCCAAAAAGGCTTATAAGCGATTTGCGAGAAACCTGAATCCTCATTGTATACAACTGCTGATCCGAATCTGTCCTGATAACTTATATTCCAGGTTACTGAAAAATGGTTAACAGGCTCGATGTACAGGCCTATTGCGAGTTTATGCTTCAGATTGTAATATTTGGCAACGGAATCCGGAATGGATTTATGAATCGTTAACCATGTGTAATTCAAAATTACTTTTACAGGAAACGGCTGTGATATACGAGCTGTAATGTTTGATGACACACCGGCTGATTCATAATGGTTAACATTCACCGGTTTAAAGCTATTTGTATTGTACGACCATAACCACTCAATCACATCGCGGCCCTTGTTATAAAAGGCTGCCAGTTTCAGGTTAACATGTCCGGCTGAGTTTCTTATTCCTGCTTCAAAAGAATTGATCCGGTTAGGCACAAGATTGAGATTCCCCTGGTTTACAGGATCCTTATAAAACAGGTCGGTGAAAGTAGGTAAATGAAGTGCCCTGTTATAGCTGCCAAAGACAGAAATTGAACTTCCTATTTTAAGGTTTGCATCCAGTCCGGGAAAAACGGATACCTTGTTTTTAAAGCCCGTGTTGCGATTTATCATAAGTCCACCCGTAAGACTTAACCGGTTAATTTTGACAACGTATTCTGCAAAGGCAGAAAAATTCACCCTCTGATATTGCTTTGAATAAAAGAGGCTATCCGTCCCTCTGATCTTTATGGGATCGGGAATGTCAAATCCTATGTTGGTACTGTAAATATTGTCGGCCCGAACATCCAATCCATAATTCTGAGTTATTATATCACCCGACCAGGTAACGCTTAACTGGCTTCCCAGCAGGTCAGTCAGATGAAAATTCTGATATAGGGCCGGGTTATCCCTGAAGAGCACAAAATGATCGTTTTTGTGACGCCAGTAAATAACAGGTGAAATTTTAACCGAATTGCCACTCGTAAGCCTCAGGCTCGAAAAAAAAGTGCCTGTTTCTTCATACTGGTTGGGATATTTTGGTGAATAAAAACCTGCTGCACCGAACTTCTTATCCTGGTAACCGGCTTGAAAATCAACCACTGTAGCACCGGAATGATATCCTCCCCTGTAATAAAAGTTGTTAAGCTTATGATCAGTATCTTTCATATAACCTGAAGAGGATGACCTTCCGGCCGAGATGAAATGGTCGAATGCGCCTGTATTGAAACCCACATCGGCATGACTGCGGATGAGATCATACATTCCGAAGGACTGGGAAACGGAAACGGATTGCGGATTCTTCCGGGTAATTATGTTAACCGCTCCCATAAAAGCATCCGGTCCGAGAACCCGGGCTGCAGGACCTTCCAGCACTTCGATCCTTTCAATAGTTTCAGGATCTAACGGTATATCGAGGTTGTAATGGCCTGTCTGCGGGTCGGATACATTAATTCCGTTTATAAGTACCATGATATGATCAAAAGAACTCCCCCTGATACTCGCGTCTGCCTGGATACCAAATAAGCCTCTTTGCCGGATATCCAGATTGGATATATATTCAAGTAAATCGGTTATTCCTGTTACTCCTGCTTTCTCAATCTCATCGCGCCGTACGACAGTGACCATGCGGGCAATTTCTGTTGAAATAATTTGGCTTCGCCTACCTGTAATTTCAACCTGCTGTAGTTCCTTAACCGATGAACTGTCGGTCTGAGAAAAAGCAATTGCATTTTTGTCAACCAGGGAATACGATATACAGAGTACCCCGATTTTAATTATTCTGGATAAACTAAGGAGAATGGAATTTTTTTTCCTGCTCCATGATTTAAAACAAAGAACCGCTCGGGTGGAGTAATTTCTTTCTTTCATCAGGTGAATATTCAAACCGCAAATGTAATCTTACAGATAAACAGTTGTCCGCTATTTTGTTCAACGTAAGCAGCCGTCTTGTTAAAAAGTTATTAACAACCGGATTTATTTCTGTTGAAAATTATGAACATAATTCCGTACTGAAATGTTATTCTATAACAAACTGAAAGAATGATATTTATTGAGGCATAAGAAGGCAGTTATTGCGTAATATTGTTTTTTTTGATTTTAATTTAAAACGTTCGTACTCAAATTAATGAAAAAAGATAATAATGGTTTTAATAAAATTACTATTTTTGTGCCGTTTAATAAACTATCATTCACATCAAATTTTAAGAAAATGAAAAAAATAGCTTATTTGTTTGTTGCTTTTGCTTTCTGTGGTGTTGTTGCCCTTAGTTCATGCAAATCGAAAACTGAACCCGCTGCAACTGATCAGACTGTTATTGAAGAAACTACTCCTTCAGTTGACACCGCTGCAGTTGATACAACAGCTGCTCCTGTTCAGTAATCAAACAGATTACATTTAAAGGGGAAGAAATTAAAGAAAAGTACACCCTTCAAGGTTATAAACTTTGAAGGGTGTTTTTATTTATGCAGGATAGGATATTCTTACATGGTAAATATTCTGCAATCGCTTTTTAAATACCTCTTTTATTGTTGTAATATCCTTAAATGTAATTTGCGCTTCATTATACTGCTCATCAGTCATCTGCGAAGTAATAATATTATCCACCAGCGTATCAATAGTACTTTCGGTTATTGATTTCAGACTCCTGGAAGCGGCTTCAACCGAGTCGGCCATCATCACTATGGCAGTTTCTTTTGAATCGGGCCGCGGACCGGGATAAGAGAACTTCCTAACATCAACTTCGGCTTCAGGATATTTTCGCAAAAACGACCTGTAAAAATACTGAACGGTAGTAGTTCCGTGGTGTGTCCGGATGAAATTGATTATAGGCTCCGGAAGCTTGTTTTTCTTAGCCAACTCTACACCTTTCCTTACATGATCAATTATAATCCTTGCACTTTGCTCGAATTCCAGATTGTCATGCGGGTTAATGGCACTCGACTGGTTTTCGATGTAATAAAGCGGCTCATCAATTTTGCCGATATCATGGTAGAGAGCGCCGGTCCTTACAAGCAAGGGATTTCCGCCCACGTGATGAACGGCTTCTTCAGCCAGGTTGGCTACCTGCAATGAATGCTGAAACGTTCCCGGTGCATTTTCAGCCAGCTTTCGCAGCAACGGCTGGTTGGTGTCCGATAACTCCATGAGTGTGGCATCGGAAATAAAACCGAATGTTTTCTCAAACACATAGATGAGAGGATATGAGATCAGAATGAGCAGTCCGTTCACACCAAACCAGCTGAAATACTTATAGTCGATCTGCCTTAGGTCTCCTTCCTGGACAAGTCCTATGCCAATGTATATTACCGAGTAGGTTAAAATGACAAAGGCCGCAGTCACAACAAGTTTTGATCTGCGATAGGCATCCGTAAGGCTTATAATGGCAACCATACCGGCTACCACGTTCAGAAGAACGAATTCAAAACCGTTGGGCACAAAAAATCCTACAAGAAGAATCGTGATGAAATGCACAAATAAGGCCAGCCTTGAATCAAAAAAGGTGTTAAGAACGATGGGCAGTATGGCAAAGGGAAGTACATAAATGCTGAAAAGCCCGAACCTTAGGGAAGTGCTCGCAATGATCACCATCATAAGTACGATCAACAGGATAAAGGCTATTCTCATATTGCTTTCAAGTACTTCTTTTCTGAATCGTCTTAAAAACATGTAAAGAACAAGCAATGAAGTTAATACAAGAATGAATTTGCCAATAATCACAAGCTGTCTTTGCATGAAGCCGAGATTTCGCTCATATTCCCTGCGAAGTGATTCAAGAGCCATAAACTTGGAATCGCTTATGTATTCGCCTCGCGAAATGATGCCCTGTCCTTCCTGGATCAGTCCCCGTGACGGGGAAATACCATTGATAAGGCTTTTAAGAACTGTCGTTGATTTTTCTTCATCGTAAATTACATTGGTAGCCAGGAAATTGTTGATTTCAAAATCCTTAAAAAACTTGTCGTATTTCCTTATCAACAGGTTATTCCTGCGGGGAATGCCATTATGCAGCCTTTCAACCACCCGCTCGTAGGCACTCTTTGGTGTGTACAGATCAGCAATCGGTGTGGTTTCGGCAATGTTATTTCTTACAACCACGATTTCACCGTATTTATTCCGGTTATTTTCTTCAATGGGTGAAAGATCAACTATTCCCCTCTGGTAAATATCCCGTACAACCGATTTTAAAAATCCGCGATACTGATTTTCCAGCTGCCGGTTCGCGTTATAGCGGCTATCCCGGCGATAAGCGTCTCTTGAAGGTATTTTTAAACTGTCAATTGAATAATTTACCCATGCGTTTGAAAAGCTTTCCCCCAGTTCCTGCAGGCGCTGGTCAGCAATTGTCTTATCAAAAGTAAATATCGGCCGGTAACCTTTAAGGGCTGAATCTCTTTCTGCAGCAATTTCAACTGAAGATTTTGCTATCGGAAAACTGAATGGTGCAGTGAGATCTTCATGCTTCCAGAATCCGCCTTTCTGATATTCAAACATAAACCTGCCCTCACGCGGAAGAAAATACACAATAATGACCGATGTGAGCATAAAGCACGCAATGGTCAGAATTGTGCGGATGTTATAACGTATATGCTGTAAATATTTATTCATTGTGAAATTTCGATGCTAGTTGTATATTAGTTGAAAACACACGAATTTTAACAAAATATTATACAAAGTAAACCATTTTGGAGTATACTAGTGATAAACAATGATCGTTAATTGATGTTCAAGCCTTTAATATCAACATTAAACAATATGGAGTATAATTCAGAATATGGCATTTCACTGTTAAGCATAATCCCGATGAGAAGCGACCCTGCTGAAGAGGCAGAAATGGTGAGCCAGTTATTGTTTGGAGAACATTACGAAATTCAAAACGAAAGGGACGGATTTTTTGAGATAAAAAACCGGTACGATAATTACACCGGATGGATAGATTGTTCCATGCATTCTTCCTTAACGGCGGAATTTTATCATCATCTTGAATCAGAAAAAAATCAACCTGTCCAGACATGCCTGATCATGAGCATTGAGCAAACAGGTTATCCCCCGATGCAGATAGTTGCCGGAAGCACTCTCCCGGGGCTGAATACAAAGAAAAATTCGTTTGAAATCGATGGCATTACTTTTCATATCCGATGGTCATTTGAAAAGTTTGCCATTAAGGGATTTGAATCCATTAATAAAACGGCTGCCTACTTTTTAAATACACCCTACCTGTGGGGTGGTCGGACAACCTTTGGATGCGACTGTTCAGGATTTATTCAGAATCTGTTTAAGATACATGGCATCAGTCTTCAACGGGATGCCGATCAGCAGGCGGAACAAGGCCGGTTAGTGCCCGATGTCAGAGAAGCGCAGCCCGGTGATGTCGCCTTTTTTGCAGACGATGAAGGCAACGTGGTTCATGTAGGGATGGTGATATCACCTTCTGAAATCATCCACAGCTCAGGCTATGTACATATTGACCGGCTTGACGAAAAGGGAATTTTCAACCTGAAGCGGCAGGAGTATTCCCATACGTTGCATTCCATTAAGAGGATGGTTTGAGAAACAGAGCCGTCATTGCGAGGAGCCACACAAATCAATGATTATACCATAATCTCTGGCGACGAAGCAATCTGTCAGCACAGGCAATTCTTAACCAAGTCAAACAGCCAAAGTTCTTTGCGACGTTCTGCCTGTTCGGGCAGATTGCTTCGTCGCTATTCTACAGTACTATAATCAATTATTTTCCAGCTCCTCGCAATGACGAGCTTTTTTCCAGTATCCAGTATCTTTCTTCAAATAATCATCCCCGCGCAAACCGTTTCATTTGTTCCTTCATCAATCAGGATGAGGGAGCCGGTGACACGATTTTTACGGTAGGAATCATAAAACAGGGGCATAGTGGTTCGTAACTTCACTTCGGCGATTTCATTCAATCCTATTTGTTTATCGGTGAAATCCCTCTCAACCCGGTTGATATCCATTTTATAGTTAACCTCCTGTATGATGCAACGCGCCTCGCGGGTAGTGTGCCGTATCCAGTACTTTGCACCGGGACGCATCGGACGCTCATTAAGCCAACAGATCATCGCGGTGATATCCTGTCCTTCCTGCGGCAAATTATCTTCCTTAACAATCATATCACCGCGACTGATATCAATGTCATCTTCCAGGGTGATCGTAACACTCTGGGGAGGGAAAGCTTCGGTAAGTTGTTCCTTCATGAAATCGATTGATTTGATAACCGATTTGAATCCTGAAGGCAACACGGTAACTTTTTCCCCGGGTTTGAATACACCGCCTGCGACTCTTCCGGCATATCCCCTGTAATCATGAAAATCATCCGTATTGGGTCTGATGACATACTGTACAGGAAATCTCGGATCATTGAAGTTAGCGTCGTTCCTGATTTCAACCGTCTCAAGAAAATGCATCAGCGTATTGCCCTTATACCAGGGCATGTTGGATGATTCATCCACAACGTTATCTCCTTTAAGAGCGCTGATAGGAATGAATGTGGCATCATGCAGTTCAAGTTTGGCAGAAATCTGCCTGAAATCATTTTGGATTTTTTCATAAACCTGCTCGCTGTAATCCACCAGATCCATCTTGTTGATGCAAACAATGACATGAGGAATCTGAAGCAGTGAAGCGATAAAGCAGTGGCGGATTGTTTGCTCAACAACACCATTTCGGGCATCAATAAGAATGAGTGCGGCATTTGCTGTTGATGCGCCGGTAACCATGTTTCGGGTATACTGGATATGGCCGGGAGTATCGGCAATAATGAATTTGCGCTTCGGGGTGGCAAAGTAACGATAGGCCACATCAATTGTAATGCCCTGTTCGCGTTCTGCTCTCAGTCCGTCGGTTAGAAGCGACAGGTTAATCTGTTCTTCGCCACGGTTAAGGCTGGCTCTTTCAAGCGCTTCCAACTGATCTTCAAAGATGGCTTTGCTATCGTACAGCAACCTGCCGATCAGCGTGCTTTTGCCGTCATCCACGCTTCCTGCTGTTGTAAACCGCAGCAGTTCCATATCGAGGTATCCTGAACTCATGTGTTAATGTGATAATGTGATAATGTGCTAATGTGATAATGTGCTAATGTGCTAATGTGCTAATGTGCTAATGTGTTAATGTGATAATGTGATAATGTGATAATGCGTTGAATAAGGTTTTTCATTGGCAAATTAGCACATTGGCAAATTAGCACATTAGAAATATCCCTCCTTCTTCCGATCCTCCATGGCGGATTCGGAGCGTTTGTCGTCGTAACGGCCGCCGCGTTCGGTAACCCGTGTGGCCGCGACTTCGTTAATGATATCTTCAAGTGAATTGGCCTTTGAAAGCGTTAATCCGGTACAGGTTATATCGCCTATGGTCCGGCAGCGTACATCTATCGTTTCAACCTTTTCATTGGGTTTCAGCTTCATAAAAGGCGCCCAGGCAAGCCATACACCGTCGCGGTTGAACACCTGTCTTTTATGTGTGTAATACAGATCGGGAATTTCAACACTTTCCATATATATGTATTGCCACACGTCCATTTCAGTCCAGTTGCTTATCGGGAAAACCCTGAAGTGTTCACCCATCCTTTTCCGGCCATTAAAAAGATTCCAGAGCTCGGGCCTTTGGTTTTTTGGATTCCACTGACCGAATTCATCGCGGTGTGAAAAGAAGCGTTCCTTTGCACGGGCTTTTTCTTCGTCACGTCGACCGCCACCCATGGCTGCGTCGAACTTGAATTCGGCAAGGGCATCAAGAAGTGTAACTGTCTGAAGTACATTACGGCTTGCATTGTACCCGGTTTCTTCAATTGCCTTACCCTGGTTGATGCTATCCTGGACTAACCTCACGATACAGCGGCCACCCGTTTTATCCATCAGGTGATCGCGGAAATCGAGTGTTTCCCGGAAGTTATGGCCTGTATCAATATGTAATAAGGGAAAAGGAACCTTCATAGGCCAGAATGCCTTTCGGGCTAGGTAATACATTACGATGGAATCTTTTCCTCCTGAAAAGAGCATCACCGGTTTGTCGAACTGCGCGGCCACCTCACGGATCACAAATATCGATTCGGCTTCCAGTTCGCGTAAGTGATTGATGTTATATTGATTCATTGTCATTTTGTATACTCGGTCAATTGTAAAACGAAGTCAAGCAACTTGCAGGCGCTTTGTTCCACGTCCGTTTTACCAGTGTCAATTGTAATATCAGGATTTACAGGGGGTTCGAACGGTGAACCGATTCCTGTAAAATCATGAATCTTCCCTTCGCGGGCCTGTTTATAAAGTCCCTTGGTATCACGTTGTTCGCAAATCTCAAGAGGGGCATCAACGAATATTTCGCAATAATCCTCACCGGCAATGGAGCGGATCATCCTGCGCATTTCTTCAGTGGGTGTAATGAATGACACAATGGTGATGATGCCCGAGTTGGCAAAAAGCTTTGCCACTTCCGCCACCCTGCGGAGGTTTTCCTGCCGGTCAGCGGCAGAAAAGCCAAGGCCTTTATTGAGTCCTTTGCGGATTTCATCCCCGTCGATAACACGGCAGAGATATCCCCGAAGTGTAAGTTCATTATCCAGGATTGAAGCCAGCGTACTTTTACCGGCACCTGACAGTCCGCACATCCAGAAAATGCGTGCATGCTGATTTAATATTTCCTCTTTACTCGCTCTGGACCGGGATGCAGAAACCATAGAACCCGAAAACAACGTGTCTGTACCCATATTTTTCAATGAGCGACAAAGATAAATAATTGACTGAAATATATACTAGTGATTTGTTAGGATATTGGATCGGTGTTTATACCTAATAAAAAAAAAGGCTGACCAACGGCCAGCCTTTTATTTTAAGAAAGTTCGAAATTATTTTCTCAGATTAGGACGATTTACTTTTTCAACATAGTTCTTACGGGCAAAACTCGGTGCAACATAGGGTTCTACTGAATACAGACCGTTTGCAACAACGATTTTTGCAATCACACCGTCAAATCCGCCACCTTCAGCATCATCTGCACCGGGCGTACTGGCATACGGTGCCTGTGAGTCCTGCTGAACAATATCTTCATTCAAAGCAGTTCCCTGCTGCCTGAAGTTAGCAGTAACAGGTAATTTCACATCTGGGAGGAATTCATAAAATGTATTATAAAAATCATTTACCCACAGATCGGCCCAGATAATATATTCCCCATCTTCAAGAGCGGCAATGAATTCTTCAGGATTTTTGCCTGTTGCAGCTGAGTAGTTGCCTATTTCACTTGCCCACGGATTAGCAGGATCAAAATCAGCAGCGGGGGAAACAAGAACGTCAAAATCAACCATGTCGGCTGCGTCATATGTCATTTCAGTGGAATCAATATAATCGATAACAACACCGTTATCGAGTGTCACTGATTTTTCAACGGCTTCCATACCTGAAACCTCCCCTGACCAACCAATGGAAACTGTGATATCAGGAGAAACATAATTCTCAATTGTCAAATTAGCTGTAGGAAAAACAGTTGAAGGATTTACCTGGTATTTTTCACCAAGGCTGAAAATACCAATTTCAAGTACACAATCCTCAGTCGGCTCTGCATCCCAATCAGTCGGGAAAATAATCATCATAGTGGCAGAAGTTGTATACGGCTGAATAATAGCAGGAGAAACAATGAAATCATCTGCATTTGCTGCTCCACTTTTTACACGGGCACTGATTGTAAGGGCACGGTCATTCATTTTATCAATGGATGCCGTGTAATAAATAGTATCGCCTTCCTTTAAAGCACTATAGTCACCCACTGGTGTAACAGTCACTTTGGGATAGTTGTCCGGACTAATTACAGGATCGGTGTCCTGGCTATATTCACATGCAACAAATGTCCCTGCAAAGAAAACAAGAGCTGCAAGATTAAATATTGTGTATTTTTTCATGTTCTGATTTTTTTAAGTGTCTAATTATTCTACAGGTGTATATACACTTACGTATGTTCTGATACCAGCAGCAAAAGTAATCTGGTAATAGAGTGTGATGACTCCTGTTTCCTTATCAACTGTTCCGAATGCTGTTCCTGAAACTTCATTTGAATAGTAATTACCCAAATTCTGCAGAGGAACTGAAAGCTGACTGCAAACATCGGTGAAAACAAAGCCTTCAGTAGCAGCACCGCCAAGAGGACCAGCTCCACCCGGGAAGTAATGACCTACCCATGAAGTATGATATTCGCCCACATTTCCTGTAGAAACGATTACATCCTCAACGGCCGGGTAAGTAGTAACCGCACCGTCATAGTTTGTCCTGGTTACTACCAGTGAATAGGTACCGGCCAGGTTAGAGAAGCAGGCATAATTTAATGTAATGGCTATGGTCTTGCCACTGGGCTCTACACCATCAGTACTATTAGTGGATTGCACCCTTAATACGATAACCGGAGCAGTATCAAGTGGTGCCTCAATTCCCTGTGTGAGCATAGTCACCTGGAAATTATTCAGAAGGTTATTGTTGGGATCCAGCGTAATGGTTTTATTATCAATACGGAAATGGGTTCCCTCTATAGCTGTTGATGATGGATCAACACCAATAGTTGCTGTAACAGTTGATTTTACATCTCTGAAACCAGGTCCGAAAACTCTGATAGGAAGAACAAATGAATATTCGTTACCATCAGCAATAGCACCGTAAGCAGTTGCCCCGTCTCTGAATCCAACCATGGTGGGACCATCATCGTTTAATTCATAAAGTGCTTTGTCGTCGAAGCACGAATTACCGGTAAAAACGACAAGTACCAGTAATAGAATATTTCTTAATGTTTTCATGTTTTTCAAGAATAAAATTATTGAGCCCAGAAAATCTTGTCATTGAAAGCGTTCTTTTGTGCCGGTACATTGTCAGCATTGGCGGCAAGTTCGCTAGCGGGATACAGCAATCTGACAGGTCTGTCAGGTGTAGTTGCCAGTCTTGAAACAGGCAGATCAGCCGGGAATCCGGTACGGTTATAATCAAACCATGACTGAATGGCATCCAGACCGTTTAAAGAAATCCATTTCTGAGTAATGATGGCTTCCTTTTTATCAGCTGAAACATCATAGCCTACATTAGTGATGGCTTGTGCAGAATAGGTTGCTGCCGCTTCTACTGGATGTAGTACGCCAAGAGTTATAAATGATGCTTCGATACCCTTATTATAAAGAGCCTTGGGACTTTCTGACAAATAACCTTTCAAGGCTGCCTCAGCCATATTGAAATAGTTTTCTGAAAGTGTGAAGATGATAGCATCCTGTTCCGGTCCTTTTAATATGCCGGGGCCAATATTGGATACATTGTCCGATATATACTGGTCAACAATAGGAGTATCATAATCAAGCAGACCCTGCGGAACACCAAGGTGACCCGTAGACGGTTTTTCATAAATGCGATCGATCCTTGGATCATTCATGTCTTTAAGTAAAGTCAGCACATAATCAGTGGCACAGGTGGCCTTGTTGTTCATCACCACTGAACCGGCAGCATCTTCACCATAGCTGTCCCAAAGCGGGTTCTGCTGATCTTTGATTTTAACATAACCCGGGTTAACGGTTACATTTCCAGTGATGAATCCTGAACCTTCAGTTAATATGGCATTTATCTGCTCGGTAATGTAAGCACCGCGATCAGCCATATCCGACTGGCGAACCAGTATCCTTAATTTAATTGAATTGGCAAACTGGATCCATTTTGTCATGTCACCACCGAAAATGATATCATCAGTAGCAGGAACCAATGCTGTTTCCGGTGCATTTTTGATCATATCGATAGCAGCAGTCAGCTTAACAATGAGGTCTTCATAAACCGTCTGGGCAGCATCGTATTTCGGTGCAGGATTCAGGCTTCTTTTTAAAGCATCAGTATAAGGAATATCTCCATATAAATCCACCAGGATATTATAATGGAAAGATTTCATGATCATGGAAATAGCCGTATAATAAGTGTAAGCAGGATCATCCGGCTTGTCCAGGGTCTGATACTGTTTCAGAGGATTCTGATAGGCAGTGTTAAAACAGGTTGCATAGAATGATGAGGTTACCAGGTATTTGAATTCATCAGGATACCAGGCATAACCGTCACTCTGACTCCAGTTATACATCAATAAATTACCCAGAGTATTTACCCTGTTATTGATCAGCAAATAGGTTGCAGTTAAATTCTCAGCAACAGGCAAAGCCAGATCAGGAGATACCGATGTAGGATTATTCGGATCCTGGTTAACATCCAGATAGTCCTCGCTGCATGCAGGAATCAGAGTCACTGCCAGCAGCATGAAAATATATTTGAATAAATGTTTCATAGTACTCTAGGTATTAAAATTCTAAATTAAGTGAGAAGCCAAATGATTTGGTAGGAGGAGGTTGCAGGAAACCACCGATACCAGTTGCATTGGGATTGTCATAAGAGTTTCCGAATTCAGGATCAGCAAAGTGGTTTTCTTTGGGTAACCAGGTCATCAGGTTACGTGCAACAAATCCAACTTTAACCTTTGTAATCGGGGTCTTTGCCAGCAGTTTTGCAGGAAGAGCATAATCAACTGTTAATTCCCTGATTTTAAGAGCGGAGGCGTCTTTTACGTAGTTTTCCTTTACGTTATTGTAAACGTCGGTCCAATAACCCTGGCGACCATTGGCAACGGGTATATTTGTATTCGGAACAAATACACCGGTTTGGGTTTCAATAACCGAATTAGGAACAACAAAATCCTGACGGTTGGCTGATACACTCTCGAGTGAACGGCCTGTGAATTCCATCTGGTCCGAACCCTGCTCATAATATACGAAACCGGTTCTATAATCTACAGTAGCACCGATAGAGATTCCTTTGAAAGCCATAGTTGTATTGAAACCCCAAATACTCTTAGGAGTAGTTCTGCCCAGGTTTTTGTATGAAGTCATTTCCTTCGGGTTACCTGAAGAAGGATCAATAATAAGTCTGCCCTGAGGATCTCTAAGATAAGCTGAAGCTTTAATCTGGGGGAATATTTCACCCTTTACAGCATAAACACCGGCTAATCCACCACTTACAGTCTGAAGGGCAACTTCATTATTGTCCTTTGTAATTTCAACTACTTCAGTTGTCTGGGTTGTGTAGTTAATGCTGGCGTCCCATGTAAATCCTGAATAATCAATAATGCGACCGCCCAAAGTGGCTTCAAAACCATGGTTCTTTAATTCACCAATGTTGGTAAGGAATGAAGCAGCACCTGAAGCAATCGAAGGAGTGATTGCAGTGATCAGGTCAGTTGTTTTGATAATATAATAGGAACCGTCGAGTGTTATCCTGTTATTCAGGAATCCCAGGTCAATACCAACTTCAGTTGTATTAATTCTTTCTTTCTTAATGTTGGCATCAACAGTTCTTGTACCCAATGCGAATCCATTAAGATCGCCATAGGGGAAACCAATCTGCTGTGAATATCTTTCGTTAATTTCATAAGGCTGCAAATCGTTAAATACTGTAGCATTGCTGGCAGTAATCTTTGCAAATGAAAGTACGTTGTTCTGCAGACTCTTGATAGCGTCGGTCAGCACGAATGACAAACCGAATGCAGGATAGAAATAATTGTTGTTTCCTTTTGCAAGAGTTGATGTCCAGTCATTTCTGCCTGAGAAGTTCAGGAAGAGATAGTTACCGTAACCCAGGGTGAAATCACCGAAGAAACCATAGTTAATGTATTTGGAATCGTCGCGGGTAACTTCAGGTTTGCCGGTTCCGTTTGAAACATCGTAAAAACCGGGAATACTGAGGTTGTTAGCCCTGATCATTCCATAATGCGTTTCCTGTGTCTGATTGGTGGCACCGAGGTTAGCCTTCAGGGAAATGTTGTCGGTAATATGCCGATCCAATGCCAAAATAGCATCAAAGTTGTAATCTTTATTCTGGAATTCAGAATCTTCAACAAATGACGAAATGTCGGAATTACCGGTTCTGAATGCAGCAAATTTCTGAGCAGCACGCCAGTTTTTACCGTCGCCCCATGAATTGTTCATAGCGGCACGAACAGTAAACTTCATCCATGAAAGAATGTCATAGGATACGGCTACGTTAGCCATCAACCTCCTTGTGTCATCAATATTCCGGTTTGTTCCAACGCAGAAATAAGGATTCTCATAGTATCCGTTATAATAGGTATCAGGAGTTGCCCATTTGTCAGTTCTCCAGTTTTTGTACTTCGACAGAGGAATGTTTGCTGATGTGTTCAGAAGGAACCAGTACAGAGGTCTGTCCTGATCTCCGATTGTGCTACCTACCACATCCGTATGATCTGAAAAATAGGTCGAATTGAAGGCCAGTTCCAGTTTGCCTATACGTTTGCTTGCATTGGCACGGAATGTATAGCGTTTGTATGCATCATCCGGAACAATACCGTCAGCAGTCTGGGTACCTGCAGAAAGATAGAAACTGCTTGTCTGGTCACCACCGCTTACGTAAGCAGTGTGGGTCCAAGTATCACCGTTCTGGAAGAACTTCAACAGGTTGTCTTTTACCGGAGCATAAGGAGATTCCTGGAATGTACCATCAGGCAGTGTGGGACCAATCTGGCGCATTTGACCGTCAAAACGGGGACCCCAGTTGGTGTTTTCGATAGGGTCATACTGGCCTTCCCAACCTGTACCATATTTAGTCTGGAAGTCAGGCATATAAGCAACTTTTTCAAGTGTATATGCAGAGTTCAAACCAACAGTAAATTTCTGGCTGGCTGCACCTTTCTTGGTGGTAACGATAAGAGCACCGTTACTTGCTTTTGAACCATAAAGAGCTGCAGCGTTGGCACCTTTCAGTACGTTGATTTCCTGGATATCATTAGGGTTCAGGTCATCCAAAGCACCAAGTGATGCAATTGAACCATCAATAACCACAGTGGCTGAGTTGTTGCCGCTGATTGAACGATAACCTCTCAGGGTAATCTGTGTTGACGGATTTACACCGTTATCCATATTATTGATCTGAAGTCCTGCAACCTTACCGGTAAGAGCGCTGGCTGCCCTAGTCGGTGCTGCCATGAGGATCTCATCGTTGCTTACCTTCTGAGTCTGGTAAGTAACCTCCCTCTTTTCCCTCTTAATACCGAGTGCAGTAACCACTACCTCGTCCATTTGGGTAATGTCGCTCGACATAACAACATCAATAACCGACTGTCCTCCAACTGCAATTTCCTGATCCTTAAAGCCAATGGAACTGAAAACAAGCGTTGCATTTGCAGGAGCGGTCATCTGATACTTACCGCTGGCATCAGTGGCAGTACCGGTGTTTGTCCCCTTAATTTTTACATACACCCCGGGAAGCGTATTACCATCCTCGGAGGATGTAATCGTTCCCCTGATTTGTACGTCCTGCCCGAACGCGAACCAGCTAAAAAGGAGCAGGCATACAAGTGAACTCAAAATCCTTTTCATAGATTAAATTTTAGGTTTATAATAGGTTAATAAGACTCCTGATGTATCCAATCAGTCGTATAAAACTAAAAAAAAAAAGAAAAAAAATGAAAATTGTTAAAAAAAGTTAAGTCACTGATTTACTGTTTAAAACGTAGTATAAATAAAATATTTTGATTTATAATTATGCAAAATTCGATTTAGCCGGATTTTATTGGCCATTCCGGTACACCGAGCCGTTAGAATCTTGGCTCTTCTGACAAAATTATGAGGTTGTGTATTAAACTTTTTCTATATTATTTGCCAAAACTATAAAATATTGATTATGTAATATTTAATAAAAAACCCGGTCGAAATATCGACCGGGTTTCTCATTCCAAATTGAATGTTTTATTCATCGTGCAGGCTGAGTCACATCCCAGAATACCGGAGTTGTCAGTAAATCACCCCCAATATGCTCTGATGCCGCCTGCCAGTTCGCACGGTTCAGTGTTTGCTCGTTTACCGGATAGGTATAACGCTTCGGAATCTCACTGTAACTCGTAATGGATTCCGGCATGTTCAACCTCGGAAAATCAAGCCGCCTCCAGGTTGTGTATCCTTCCAGTCCTCTTGCATAAAACGCAATCCATTCCTGTGTGCCGATTTTCTGCTTCCAGTCGCCCTGGGCAGTGGCCCAGGCAACAGCGGGATTTGCCATATACGTTGTCAGGCTGTCGGTTGGAATATTCCAGAACTCAAAGGATGATGCTATTGCATTATGATACAACTGCTCTGTTGTACTGTCACTTACATTCCAACCCCTGGCCGAAGCTTCAGCCAGGTAGAACTGTATTTCATAATATGTAAGAAATGCTCCGGGGAAAGTGGGCTGATGCAAGGTTTGTGATATATGTGAATATTGCGAGTACGGGCTTGTTGAACCGTAAGGTCCGCCAATAAAAGTGTTTGTTGTTACGGTATCAAAGTAAGCCCAGATACGCGGATCATTCAGTGTATCCAGTATATCAACCAGTGTATTTGCTGCAACGAAGTCATTTCTGCCGCTGGCAACAAGATCATCATAAATGGGATTATAATTCGGACTTGCACTCAGATACGGAAAGAGGGCATCATCTGCCGAGGATGTAAATGTTCCGGCGACTGCCCCCTCTACGGTGGACTTACCTAATGCAGGATTAACATCTGCAAGAGTTGTACCTATTTTAATAAGGAGTGCATTCCCGAATTTCTGCCATTGCGCTACATCACCATTATATATAAAGTCTGCAGTACCGAAACTGCCGAATGCCGGGTTCAACTGACTGATAGCTGCCTGTACCCTGGTAATCAGGTCATTGTAGATAGTGGCCGCATCATCATATACCGGTGAAAGGTTTTCAATATCCAATGCTGCCGTGTAGGGTACATCGCCAAACATATCTACCAGGTTCTGATAAGCATAACATACAAGCAATTCAATAACAGCAAGCTTGTTTGTCTGTTCTTCGGGAATATTACCCACATCAGTGCTTGCCTGGATCAATCGTGAGGCTTCTTTGAAATCCATCAGGATATCCCTGTAGTAAACTGCAAATGTGTTGTCGGGTATGGTCCGGTTCACCAAATCATAATTGGCCTCATCCGTATAAGTGGTCTCAGTCCAGTACTGCGCAAACAACTTAAATACATTGAGGTTTACATCGGTATTTGTTATCTGGTCAGCCAGATTTTTTTCAGCATTCGAAAACAGGGGTTCTCCGGGCACTACCATAGGATTCTTCCGATCCTGGTTATACTCCTCAAATTTATCCGTACAGGATACAAAGAAGGCCGCTGCAATAAGTAATGCAATATATTTTTTCATGGTTTTACGAATTAAAATTGGACGTTAATACCCACACCAAAATTCCTTGTTGAAGGAAGCGCTCCGCTCTGCCATCCCTGGAGGTTTCCTGAACTCTGGCCGGCTTCCGGATCAGAATAGGGAAGATTCTTATGAATAATCCACAGGTTTGAACCGATAAAATTTATGGATGCTCCGGATATAAATGATTTTCCCAGTATCCTTGGGGGCAGTGCATAGGTTAGAACCACCTCGCGTAACTTTACATAGGACGCATCATATATATAAGCAGAATTTGGCCAGTATACATAGCCGAATGCCCTGTAATCAGCACCCTCCACTCTTACATTATTGGGTGTGCCATCCTCAAAAACACCCGGGAAAATGATACCGCCCGGATTCTCGAGCATCGGTGTTGTAGGATCACCATAAACGGTGTAGACATGATTACGGATAGGATTACCAAGATCATTTTTTCTGACCGATTCTTTATAAATACCGGTTGCCTGTCCGTACCACTGGTCAAGGGAGAAGATATCCCCGCCCTTCTGAATATCAATAAGGAAGCTTAATTTCAAACCCCGGAAAGCCAGCGCATTACTTATTCCGCCATTCCAGTCGGGATTGATATTTCCTATCACTATATCCGAACTGGTTGTCCTGCGATAGTAGCCGCTTGCTCTTACAAGTCTCTGACCATTCACATACTGGAAATCGGTTCCCTGGATTGCACCATACGGTTCGCCCTTCCTGGCATTGATTGAAACACCACCCTGCAATGAACCCAGTTCAAGGTTTTCAATTCCGGGAGCCAAATCCTTCACCTGGTTCTTATTCCGTGACCACATCAGGGACAGTGTCCAACTGAAATCATTCACTTTGACAGGTACAAGGTTCAACTGTACCTCGATCCCTTTATTTTCAATTTCACCGGCATTTACATATTTGAAGGATCTTCCGGTCGCCCGGGATAAGGTAATGGGCAATATCTGGTCAACCGTGTTCTGTTTATATAAGGCAAGGTCAAGCCCTACCCTGCTCTGGAACATGGACAATTCAAGACCGCCTTCAATACTCTTTGTTCTTTCTGGTTTCAGGTTCGGATTATTTTTTATACTCGAAACGGATACCATTGAGTTCCGGTTAAACGGCGTTATCTGGGTGTATATATCATTTATACTTGCATAAGGTGCATCACTGCCCACTTCAGCATAGTTCAGGCGAACTTTCCCCAATTGCAGCCAGTTAGCTTTCAGTATCTCAGAGAAGAGAAAGCTGAGAGTAACACTCGGATAGGTGTAGGTCCAGTTTTCCTTCGGCAACGTGGATGACTGGTCAATCCTGTATGTTCCGTCAAGGAAAAGGGTGTTTGCGAAACCAAGAGAAACGCTCGCATAGTAACCGTTCAGTGCTATGATGGCATTCGATTCTTCAGGCGGAAGCATCGGATCAAGACTGTTACCCAGTGAATATACATCGGAAACACTTAATCCACCGTTTGTTGATTCAAATACCTGGTCAGTGGTTCTTTTATTAAAGTTAACCCCAACCATACCGTTTAAATTCAGTTTTTCGGTGATATCTTTTCTGAAGTTCGCCAACAGATCAAGGTTTAACCCCAGGTGGGTGCGGCTGAGCCTTGAATAGCCCGAAGTAACATCCGGACGACCGACGCCGAGTTCACCGGCTACCGATCCGATTGCCTTACGTTCTTCCTGGAGTTCATTATAAGTATCCACTGCGGCCCTTCCCATAAAACTAAGCCATGGCAGAGCTTTCCAGTCAGTCTGTACATAACCAAGCAACCGGTTCCTCTCATCAGTCTCATAATTCTTATACCTTACCCAATAAGGACTATCCCAGTATAATGGGTAAGGATCATCGGAATATGTCCTGTTCCATGAGATATTCCTTCCTGTTTTGTGGTAAAGATCCTCCAGGAGTTTTATATCTGTATTTACCTGGTACCACTGCCTGAATGAAGTCATGATATTGTCGCTGTAACCGGTTGAGTTACGCCCTTTTCCTTTCGTATTGGTATAATTGGCGGATGCTGAAACCGTCAGGTTTTTGAGCACATCATGCGATCCGTTAAATGTAAGGTTATTCTTTCGGAGATAACCGTTGGGCATAATGGCTTTCTGATCATAATTTGTATAGGATAGTCTGAATGCTGATTTCTCTGCACCCCCTGTAATTTCAAGGGTGTTTGTCCAGGTAACACCGGTTTCAAAGAATTCATCAGGACCGTGTTTTGAAGGTACCCATGGAGTCTTTTTCAAATAATTAGGTGATTCGGGAACAAAAGCATCCCATTGAAATACCTGCAGGCTCGGATCAAATTTCTCTCCGTAAGAAGCATCTTCATAAAACGGTACATTTAAATCATCCACTCCGTCTCCGTCACTGTCATATATTTCCAGGCCAGGATGTTCACCATCGCTGTAAAATGGGCCGTAACCGCCACCATATTGATTCTGGTAATCCGGCAACGTGCTTTTATCAATTTTTGAAAAAGTAACATTCGAATTCAGATTTACACCAAATCCTTTTGCAGCCTGCTTTGCACCCTTCTTGGTTGTAATCATAACAACGCCATTTGCAGCACGGGCGCCATAAAGAGCTGATGCAGCGGCTCCTTTCAGAACACTGATGGATTCAATGTCATTCGGGTTGATGTCGGAAGCTGTGTTGCCATAATCATAACCGCTCCTGCCTTCAAGCTGACCGGCGTTATTAGTATTGGCGTTGTCGACAGGAACACCGTCGACAACAAACAAAGCCTGGTTATTGCCTGTGAGTGATTTGGCACCCCTGATCACAATATTGGTGGAACCACCCATGTTATTGTTGGTCTTAACATTAACCCCGGCGATTTTACCCGACAACGAATTGATAAAGTTATCCGTCTTGATCGTGTTTACTGCATCACCGCTGACTTCCTGGGTGGCATATCCCAGTGATTTCTTCTCACGCGTAATACCCAAAGCCGTAACCACAACCTCTGACATCTGGGTAACGCCCGAGGAAAGCGCGACGTCTATAACCGTCTGGCCGGCTATTTCAACTTCTTTGGACTCGTAACCGATAAACGAAAACACAAGCGTTCCGTTTGACGGTGCAGATACCTGGTATGTTCCGTTTGCATCGGTCACTGTACCACTGTTGGTTCCCTTGATTTTTACGTACACACCAGGTAATGGCGAACCATCCTCAGCAGCGGTTACAGTGCCCCTGATTTGTACATCCTGCGCATGAATAGCAGATATCCCGCATATGCACACGCATACGAAAAAAGTAAAAATTTTTCTCATACATTCAATATTAGGTTTACAATCTGCCTCAACTGATTTTCCGTTAACCACCAAACATTGCATGTAACTTATGTCCCACTGTGGTCCTGTCGGCTTATTACCATAAACAAACCTTTATATGAATGGTTGAATATGAAGACCTTATTTTTGCTTCAGGGCATGGGCTTTCTTTTTTTCTTTTGTTACCTTTAGCACTTTTTCTGACAGAATGCGTCCGCGTAGGATTCCATTTTCATACTATTTTATAACAGGGATAATCGGTGTTACGGCGTCGATTGTTTTCCCTGTCATGATCAGGCAACTTACACTTGTCTATGGTATTCACCTCCTTTCGTTTGTACTTATTTTAGCCGCATTATTTCTTTCCTTATCGGCTGGAGCATTTTTTTCCGGACGTATTGCCGACAGGATTAAATTCCCTGTTACTGTCTACCTTATTTTTTCAGCACTCTTAATTGTCTTTCTGCTGTTTCATTCTGCACTTTTTGAAGTTTTTAACGAAAAATTGACAGGTAATTCAACCGGTAAATTCGGCCTGGTTATCCTGCGATTTGTTGTCTCCTTTCTATACCTCTTCGTTCCTGCTTTTGTGATTGCCGGTATGTTGCCCCTTGTAATCAGGATTTATATCAGAAACCTGGGTGAAACAGGGTTGTTTGTGAGTTCAGCGCTGATGTCTGTTTCATTCGGTGCCTTAATTGTACTTTCTTCTGCCATACCACTCATATCAAGGTTTGGCATAGTCAAAATGAATTACCTGGCAATCATTGTTTTCACCATTTCAACCGGTATCTCTATTTTGATGTTAAGGCATGCAAAAAAGAAAACAGTATCAAAAGGCAATGAGTCATCTGCCATTCAGCAGCAAAGGCCTCTGCGGTTTCGTAAAAAGAAAGTGATTCTTGAAACCGGGGCAAAATTAACACGGGCCCTTCTTTACGGTTCAGTATTTCAAACCTTCGCTTTCACTTCGATGATCATTCTTTCGTTCCGTATATTGATCCGTCATAATGAAATCAGTCTGCCGGTTTTTTATATTGTCAATATTATCATTGTTTTGCTCGGATTAATAGCAGGTAGCCTGTTTTACAAGAAAACTGCAGAGAAAACCGTTAATAAGTTTCTTTCCCTGGCCACCCTGCAGATATTTTCGGGCTTTGCTTCACTGATTTCTTTTGCCGTTCTTCACATTTTTTTATTGAAAACATTACAGGACCTTGTTCCTGACAACCTTCTTTCACTTGTTCTTAAGCAGGTACTATTTTCAGGAATTTTATTATTCATTCCATCCCTGCTTTACGGAATATCATTTCCTGTAGCCGGGCGCCTTTATCCTAAGCGCTTCCGCCTTATAGCAACTAACACAGGCAAGCTGGCAGGTTTGATCTTCCTGAGCATTATTGCCTCGCTATTTCTCACTCCGTATATTATTATTCCGGTTGCCGGAATTGAATTATCCTTTATTCTTCTTTCCCTGATTCTTCTGCTATCAGGTGTTTTCCTTATATTTCGCGATTCAAGGCTTATAAGGGGATTCCGGTTCGGCTACGGTTTTTTCGTAACGATTCTTTTCATTTTAATTGCTGCCTTTCTTTACATTTCCGATTTCAGGAAAATTACAGAAACAACGGATCTGAATGAAGAAGGAAGCACCGTTTCGGTGAATGTCATTTCAGAAAAGGAAGGTAAAATGCTTTATCTGAATAATAATTATTATGTAGGAAGCGATCCTGATGGAAAAAAGGAGCAGATTCTTTCCGCCGTAATTCCGCTTGCCATCCAACCAGGAATAAAAACTGCCCTGATTATGGGTTTTGGAACAGGGATAACACCAAATGTATTGGATCAACAAGGCCTGACAACTATTCATATTACGGAAGTGTTTCCTGAAATTATCAGGGCTTCATCCGATGTTTTTTCCAATGAGAATAACGACGTACTCAGCAGCCCTGAAGTGGAAACCGACATAGAAGATGTAAGAAGTTACCTCAACCGGACTGACATGAAATTTGACCTGATTACTTCAGGCTCTCAGCAATTATTTCAGTTCCCGAACCGATTTACACGTGAATTTTATCAACTCGCTTTTAAAAAGCTGAGTGACAAAGGAATTTTGTGCCAGATCATTCCCTTTCATGATTTAGCATCCTGTGATTTTCTCTTAACCCTGAGAACTGCGAATTCAGTTTTCAGTTCTGTAAGTGTGTGGTATGTATCGCCCGACAGGTTGCTGATGGTTTCCTGCAAAGATCAGGCTGTAATTGATTTTTGCGGGCTTACGACACTTATGGCAAAACTCAGCAGAAACGGAACATTAATGCAAGCAGGTATTATAAATGCTGAAGAGCTGGCTGGCCGCTATTTAATAAATGAGAAAAGTATACCGATTCAGAAAACACCTGTAAAAACAGATGATAATCCCTTCCTGCAGGTCGAAACATTCAAAAAAGACACCGCTGATATTAAGGTTTTCTTCACTGAAATTCCTGATTTCAGCAAATTGCTTGTGTTCGGTTCAGGATGTATGGCGGATTCCCCGGCAATACTCACCAAAATCAAATCAGTTAACCGATCACTGCTTGAGCAGGCCGGTGAATCTTCTTTATGGAAGAAGAAACATGTTGTTGATTTTTTTGAATCGAATGCTGCACTAATTCAGCGATATCTCTGACAGGAGCTTCCGAAACTTTTTCAAAGGCTTTCCTGCACATCGGGCATGATGTTACAAGGTAAGAGGCCTCCGATACCTTCATTTTTTCACACGCATCCACGGCCACTTTTCGGCGAACCTCATTTGAAGCTGAGAAATTGGCAAGGCTGTTCCCGCAACAAAGCGTATTATCTTTTTCATATTCGGATGAACTTATCTTATACATTTTACCCAGCAATTTGCGGGGCTCATCATAAATGCGGATATCACGACTTAATTCACAGGGATCGTGATAAACAACTTTACCGGCATTGTGTACCAGGGATATTTTTTGTCTTTCAGCCAGGTCAAGCAAAAACTGGGTATGGTGCACAACTTTCAGGTTTAGGTCGTATTCCTGTGAGAAAATTTTATAGCAAATCGGGCAGGAAGTTACCAGTGTTGAAGCGCCTGAATCTAAAATCATTTTACGATTTTTGGCGATCATAATTTCTGCCTGTTCACGGTGGCCTGCCAGCATCATGGGGCGTCCGCAGCATAATCCTCCTGATTCATCCATAAACCAGAAATTAACACCTGCCTGTTCCATAATCGCAGTCATTGCCTTTTTAATGGATGGCGTCTGGTGAGTCATGCATCCGGCAAAGTAAATAACATCCGCTTTCCGGGTATGCGGCATAGTCTGGCTGCCGAATGTGGGATCAGGTACCCGGCCATTCAGTTCATTGCGGGTAATCATCCGGATGTTGCTGATATCGATACCAACCGGACAAACACTTTCACATCTGCCACACATGAGGCAATTGAAGGTTTCCTGCGGCCTGATATTGTTGTAGCGGATTGCTTTCAGCTGATAGGCTGATTGTATATTCTGAATTCCTCCTGCAAACGATAGCTGGCACGTATCCAGGCAGATGCCGCATCTTGAACAGGAATTGATTTCGATTTCAGTTACAGGGGTACGCCTGATTCCTTCAGTAAGTCCGAAATGCCGTGAGAATATCAAAACTACTTCGGTAGGGATATGCATGTACCGCGAAAACGGCAGGCATACAAAGAAAGCGCCCAGTGAAAGCGAATACGCCCACCAGGCGGGATAGTACAATTTGTCTGCGGGAAGAAAACTCAGCAGGTTACCGACAGTTCCGGTAAGGAAATCACCTCCGTGGAAAACAGCGCTTGTAAGGCTTTCAGCCAGCAATCGCAGGGGAAATATGCACCAGAGAGCTGTAAGGGCAATCCGGTCACCGGGCTGCAATTTGGTAGTGCGCTTCATTCCGTATGCCCTGGAATAGATGCGTTTTGCAAAAGCCAGGGTCACCCCGGCAAGTACCAGTAATAACAGTAAATCCATTACAAATGAGAAAACACTGTGTAAAGGAAAAACGCCGGGATTGGAATTGAAAAACTTGAAGAAAATGGGTACGTATGGTGGATTCATGGCTGATGGTTCATAAACACGGCTTTCAAGATTGCCTATGGCAATGAGTAAAAACCAGCCAAATGCCAGGCTCATGTGCATGAAACCCAGCAACCTGTTTTTTTTGAAAATCTTGCGGTGCAGAAGGCTTTCCCATACTATTTCAGCAAGAGCAGGGAAAATTTTAAGACTGAAAAAGCCGCCAATGACTTTTGACTTCGCCTGTTTCTCAAGCCTGATAAACCAAAGGCTGTACTTCACTGCAAGGTATCCGAGCAGGAATATAAGTCCGATGGTAAACGGAAGAACAAATGCATCAAATTTCATGGTTCTGTATTTTACTTGCAGCAAGCTGCATATGGTATATTACATTCCTGGTGTTTACTCCGCGGGGACATGCATTAATGCATTTCCCGCAAAACCGGCAACGGAAAACCGATTTTAGTATTTCTTCCTCAATACCCCTGCGGGCGAGAAGAATCAGCTTCCTAAGGCTGTAATCAGTTGAAACAGCTGCCGTACATGACGAAGAGCATGTGCCGCAACTCATGCACCAGTCCACTGAAGGTTCTCCTTTCCTTACTGCATTGAGGATCCTCCGGTTACCGCCGTCATAATCAATCTGCCTGTCGGTTTGTATTGTATATCCGAAATTGATCATAGTTCGATTACAAATTCTTTTTCTTCCTTGTGTTTTTCAATGCTCACCAGGTATTCTGCAATTTCAAGTGAAGCAGCTCTTGCTTCGGTAAGCGTCTCATCAATGCTTTTCGGGCCATTTATCCCTCCGGCACAGTAAAGGCCGGGAATGGATGACCTGAATGGGGATGTATAGCTGTCTTCCTGGAGGATAAAACCATCCGCATCCCTTTTCAGACTCAGCATGTCAATAATGTTTCCGGCCTTCCGCTGCGGCTGTATGCCAGTCATAAGGACAAGCATATCAAGATGCATTTTCAGAGGCCTGGCAAGGAGCGTATCTTCTATCCTGATTTGCAACGATCCGTCAGGATTTTCAAATGCCTCGGATAACCGTGCCCTGATGAACTGTATGCCATATTTAAACTGGGCTTCCTTGTATAATTCTTCAAAATGGCGGCCGAACATACGAAGATCCATGTAAAACAGGAATACTTCCGCGTTTGGAAGCATCTCTTTTACCTCAATCGCTTGTTTAACAGCTGTTATGCAACACACTTTTGAACAATGAAGGTTGCCCGCTTTCTCATCGCGTGATCCGACACAGTGAACAAATCCAATCCTGGCGGGCGTATTGCCTTTTGCATTGACAACCGGTTTACCCGACCGGAATTGCTGCTCCAGGTCAACCGATGTAATTACATTTTCGTAAATACCATAGCCGTATTCTTCTTTTCTTTCGGCTTCAAAAATGTCGAAACCGGTTGTAAGCAGCATCGCATTTGCAGTGATCATGCGATTGTTGTTGATTTTTACCGCAAACCCGTCATCATTTTTTTCAATTTCGGTTACTCTTGCATTACAGATGACACTGATTCCCTCGCCCATCTGTTTTGTAAGGCTTTTAAGCAGTTCATCCGAAGAATGCCTTGCAGGAAATAACGCATGCCACTGATTCAACCTTCCGCCCAGTTTATCAGCTGATTCGATAATGGTAACTGCAAATCCCTGCTGATTCAACCTGGATGCAGCTTCCATCCCTGCCACTCCCCCGCCGATGATTGCTATGCTTTTCACGCTTTTGTTGTTTTTTCTAATCTTCGATATTCTTAAATCAGTGCTCCTTGTTCGGTGTTGGTTTCATGAGACCTATGGGACCTAGGGGACCTATGGGACTACCAGAGCCGGTGACGGCATCGTGAGTCCTTCCATATCAATCTTGAGGTAATTCGGTTTAGCCGGGCGTCCTAACAATTCTCCGTTTTTCCCGAGATATTTCTTATCCGGATCAAATGGAATTCCCATTTTCACAAGTAGCGGTTCCGAAGAGACCTGGTGTGTTTGGAGACCAATCTCCCAGGGATCATATCCAAGAACCAAACCTGCAAGTTCTTCATAAGTCAGAACCGGAATACCATGCCCGTTTTCGCCGTATGTTTTGCCCTGCATCTCACTTACCACATACTGCCACCGATCCATGAAATAAGGACATCCGGGGCAGTTGGTAATGATCAGGTCGGGCTGATAGGGCTCCATGGAATCAAATTTCTTTTTGCTGCATGAAAGCGAATAACCCCGGTTAGCCCTTACTACATATTGCCTGAAACCAAAACCACAGCAGTGCCTGCGCTCGGGATAATCAACAATCTCGCCTCCCAGTGCTTCCACCAGTCCGGCAAGTACATACGGGTATTCAGCTCCGCCCACGCCTTTATGAGGAAACATTTTTGAATAATGGCATCCTATATGTTCAACCACTTTCAAGGGTCTGCCGGTAACCTGGTTAACCAGTCGGAATGGAGCTTTCTCAGCTATTTCATGCCTGAGCTTATACACTATGTCGCTGGCATGCGCAAGGTTTTTTGGAATAGAAAATTCTCTTCCCGTGGCCTTTCTAAGGTATTCACGGGTCTTCTCTTCAACTTCAGGAAAATGATGCCAGGTTTCGAGTATTTCAGTATACAGTCCAAAGGAGGTTATGCACGAAACAGCCAAATTCTCATACCCGGCTTCGGTCATGAGAGCAAATTGGCGTGCAACAACCGTCATTGTGGTATTGAAAGGAACTACATCGCAGTGGTAACCGATACCGGTGCATGTGGTATGGCCGGGATTTTCATATACCGTCTTACCGAGCGATTCACGCATTATTCTAAGGAAAATCTGCTCGGCGCCGGGAAAAAAATTCTGCCTTACACAACTGCGAACATAAAAGAATTTGTCCGTTGCAATTTCCTTCTGGTATTCCTGCCACAATCTTCTTTTACCTTCGATCTTCATATTGCCTGATCTTTTGTATGTATGCCGCTGTCGAGGTTATAAATCTGGTTAAGGTAGCCGCAATCCAGCTTCTCATTAAATTCAAGCCCTAATTCTTCAGCTTTTTCAGCGGATTTCTTTTCAATAAAATTGAATAAATCAGAAGCGCCGGTAACATCAAAGATCTTTCTGAGTTCGGCAAGAGCTTCTGCGGGTACTTTCCTGAGAGGTCCCGGACCGTCACCCTTGTAGGTTGCACCAAATCGTTCAAACAGCTTATCCAGGTTATTATTCTGCCATTCCCATGTCGGGCCCTGTTCAGGATGGTCTGCCATCGACATTTCTTCGCGGTACAGGCAATACCCGTATTTCAGGATCCACTCACCCATGGTTCTTTTAAGAACCAGTTGCTGTCTCCCCTTTTCGGATTCAGTGAATAAACCGGTTTTTACGCTGAGAGCTCTTAATGCCATAATGAGCAGACCAGGAGCATTATTTCGGGGGCAACGGGTTTTGCATGACATGCATTCACCGCAGTACCAGATTGTATTACCTGTAAGTAATTCCTCAATTTTGTTATTATCCCTGGTTTGGACGGTTTCGGCTATAATCCGGGGGTCGTAATTATAAAACTCTGCTGCAGCACAAATTGCAGTGCATGTACCACAATTGAGGCATCCGGTAAGGCCTTCCACAAATCTAACGTCAGAACAGAGTTCTTTATAATAATCCATAGTACAGATGCGCATCTTCAAACAAATGTAAAAACTAGGTAATCACAGACCATTAGCCGTTTTACCAAATCTGAATAGGCATTTGTACCTAAAACTGGATGCTGGATGCTGGATATTGGATACTGGATACTGGATGCTGGATACTGGATACTGGATACTGGATGTTAGATACTGGATACCCAAACCGAATACAGAATACCGAATACCGAATACAGTAAACTCCATAAGTCCCATATGTCCCATACGTCCCATTAACCAACACCGAACAAGGAACACCGATTTACGAATAACGAACTTTCTCACTATCTTGCGCCCCTATGTGGATACTATTAGGAATTGTTTCTGCCGCTTTTCTGGGTTTTCATGAAATATTCAAGAAGACAGGGGTAAACCATAATGCCGTGTTACCTGTGCTGTTTCTCGGGTCAGCTTCTGCAGCGGTCCTGTTCATTCCAATGCTTATTTTATCAACCTATTCTCCTGATTTGGCGGCAAGGGCAGGATTGTTGATTCCGCAATCCTCCTCGACAGGGCACCTCCTGTTTATGGTAAAATCGCTGGTTGTTGCAACCGCCTGGACATTCGGTTATTTCTCTGTGAAACATTTGCCGGTGACCCTGCTGGCCCCGATCAATGCATCAGGCCCTGTATGGACGATGCTCGGAGCACTTATTATATACCGCGAAAGCATGAACGCACTTCAGTGGACAGGTGTGGCCCTTTCACTCGTTTTTTATTATTCGCTGTCATTTGGAGGAAACATAAAAGGCTCACAATCCACTGACAAACGGTGGTTGTTTTTTGCTTTTCTCAGCATCGTGTTTAACAGCATCAGTGCCCTCCTGGATAAATACCTTGTGCAACACTATGACCGAATCTCCATGCAAGCCTGGTTTTCTGTTTACACTGCCCTGATTTTCCTTGTTATAGTCCTCGTAATCTGGTATCCTTCGAGAAAAACAACTACGAAACTGCAGTGGAGGTGGTCGATTGCACTTATCGGGGTTTTCCTTGTAGCGGCAGATTTCTTTTATTTCAAGGCGCTTTCCTATGAGGGCTCACTGGTTTCGGTACTTATTATCGTCCGCAGGGCATCGTCAGTAATTGTTTTCATTGCCGGGGCAGTTTATTTCAAGGAAAGCAGCCTCAGGCGACGAGGCCTTGTGCTGGCCGGTATTCTTGCCGGCGTTGCGCTGGTAGTGCTGGGGAGTCTTTGATCTTCGATATTCGTAAATCGGTGTTCGGTGTTCGGTGTTCAGAAGTTTAGAAGTTTAGAAGTTCAGAAGTTTAAATGAAAAAATATTTAAAAAGCGGAATAATCCTGCTGATCCTGGCGGAATTTTGTTTTGCCGCCGCAACCGTATTCGTAAAGTATGTTACCAACCATACTGACATTCCGGCAATTGAAATTACTTTTTTCAGGGTGTCGTTGGGCACTGTTATCGCCGCAGTGTATATGCGGCGCACCAAAACACGTTTCATTCCACAGAAGCCGATGCTCGTAATAGCCCGTGCCATATTCAGCTTTTCAGCCCTCGTAACATTTTTCTATGCCGTAGAACACAGTTCAGTCACCAATGGCAATATGCTTAACATGACTTATCCGGTGTTCATTTTCATGCTTGCCCCCCTGTTCAGACTTGAAAAGATGAACCGGTTTTCCCTTGTTTTTTTGGTTACAGCTATGACAGGGATTTACCTTGTTATTTTTCCCGATTTTTCACACGTAAACAAAGGTGACCTGGTGGGACTGTCATCCGGTATTCTCGCAGCATTTGCCATTATCACGCTTTCGGTTGCCCGCGAATATGATTCTACTGTTCTTATTGTGTTTTACCTAATGGCTATCGGTACGGTCTGCAATGCTTTTATGATGGCTCCAGTATTTGTGGCACCTTTACCTGCAGATTACATCCCTCTTTTTGCCAGTGGGGTACTCGGGGTAACCGGACAGGTTTTACTCACCATGGGATATAAAAATGTAAATGCCCGCGCTGGTTCCATGGTATCATCATCCCGAATTGTATTCGCTGCCCTTTTGGGTTTTATATTTTTTGCAGAACCTCTTTTGCCAAGAATTGTGATTGGCGGATTACTTATCATTTTGTCAATTTTGGGTGTCAGCTTACTTCAGAAGCAAAAAAAGATATCCGCGGAGGATGAGCAATAATTTTAATAGTTTTGCACTTTAAAGTTAAACAATGAGCGACCTGATCCATTTTTTCATCGATTTCGTTCTGCATATCGATAAACATTTAGTTGAAATCGTTACCCAGTATCAATCATGGACCTATGCCATCCTGTTCCTGATTATTTTCTGTGAAACCGGTCTTGTTGTGACTCCGTTTCTTCCGGGTGATTCATTGTTGTTTGCCGCCGGAGCAGTTGCAGCCATGCAGGGACACCCGCTAAATATCGTGTTTATTATTCCGCTTTTATTCCTGGCTGCCTTTCTTGGCGATAATACGAATTATTCGATCGGCAGATTACTTGGTGGAAAAGTATATGAAAAGGACTATAAACTGATTAAGCGGAAATATCTCGATGAAACTCATGCATTTTATGAAAAGCATGGCGGCGTTACGCTTATCATTGCCCGATTCATGCCTATTATAAGGACTTTTGCACCATTTGTAGCCGGTGTGGGTACGATGAAGTATATGAGATTCCTCGCTTTCTGCATCATGGGAAATGCCATCTGGGTTACCCTTTTCAGCCTGGCAGGATACTTTTTCGGGAATATTCCTTTTGTTAAGGAAAACTTCTCCATTGTGGTTCTGGCCATTATAGCCGTTTCCTTTATTCCGCCATTTTATGCTTTTGTAAAGCAGTTTTTGCTGTCAAGGCGAAATCGCAAATCGTAAATCGCTAAATCGTAAATTTTTCACCCGCAAGCTCTTCATAAGTCATTCGAAAGAATTCCTGCTGGATGCGACGGGTGACAGGGCCTGGTTTTCCGTTTCCCACAACATGATCGTTTATTTTAACCACCGGCATTACTTCGCTTCCTGTACCCGTAAGAAACCATTCATCATAAGAAGTTATGGCTGATTCTTCGATAGGCTTTTCAACTACCGGAATCCCCAACTTCTTACATATCCTCAATACAGCAAGTTTTGTGATTCCCGGTAAAATAAGATTTGAATCCGGGTGAGTCTGCACGACACCGTTTTTAACAGCCAGTATATTTGAATGGGAAGCTTCGGTAACAAAGCCGTTACGTACAAGGACACATTCAAATGCGCCCTGTGACGCAACTTCGTCAAAAAGTAATGTATTGGGAAGCAATGCGATCGACTTTACATTGCATTTAAGCCAACGAATGTCCTCACGGGTCAAAACCTGCACACCTTCTGATAATTCCGTTATGCAAACCGGCATATGAAATGCCCTGGCAAAGATTGTCGGTTTCACATCATTTCCCGGAAACCTGTGGATTCTGGGTGCGGCCCCCCTTGTTATCTGGATGTAAACACCTGCATGAAGTTTTTTAAGAGTATTTGTTTCGATAAGAGCGCTGCATACGTCATGCAACTTTTCGGTTTCAGTATAATTTATTTTAATTTCTTTTAGGCTGTTGACAAGCCTGTCCATATGTTCGGCGAAATAAAAAGCTTTGTTTTTATAAAATTTTACAACCTCATAAACGCCGTCAGCAAAATAGAAACCCCTGTCATCAGGAGAGATGTATGCGCGGTCATGACTGATAAACTGACCATTAAGGTAAACCGTTGAAGGTCGCAGCATATGAATAGTGTTAACTATCGCAAAGATAGCGAAACCTCAAATCAATAAACCACCGCTATTTTTTCATGTAGCTTGCAGGATCAAGAGCTGACCGGTTCCAACTGAGCAGAAATCGCTTTACTTTTTCAGGATCATATCCTTTGCCTTGTTCAAGCAAGCCCGAATCCTGCGTATGCAGCCGTTTGCCCGATTCATCCAAAACAAGGAGAACCGGAAATCCAAAACGCTGGGGATACTCAAGACTGGCAAGAATTTCGGGATTTTTATTTTCAGGACTGTAGTTGATAAGCATGAACACATAATCTGCTTTCATAATGGAGTCAACCTGCACATCTGTATGCATGAAATTATGTAACCGGATACACCAGGGACACCAGTTACCACCCACCTGGATCAGCACCCGTTTCTTCTGTTCTTTAGCCTGTTTTAAAGCAGCAGCCAGATCATCCTGAGCATTTGCCATGGGATTATAAATAGCAGGACCCTGACTTTGCTGTGCTTTTGAAGGCATGAGCATCAGAAAGCCGATAAATAGGATAACAAGATGTTTCATGAGAAGTAATTTGAATGAATCAACTAAAGTTTCGAACGGCCAATTTAGGATTTTTGATTGAATTCCGACTTAAGTTGTTCAACCCATTTCTTAACCTTAGCACCGACCTGTGAGGCACCATTTTCAAAATCAAGCGCCAAACCCAAAAAGTGATCGTCTTCCAATGCCTTTGAACTTTCAAAGGTGTAGCCTGAAGTACTTGTAAATCCTGTTAATTTAGCGCCCCTGCTTTTCAGTAAACGGGCCATTATGCCAATTCCGTCAACAAAATTTTCAGGATATCCTTTTTGATTTCCGTTACCAAAAACGGCTATCGATTTGCCTTTTAAATCCATATCTTCAATGGCCGGAACAAACTCATCCCAATAGTTGGGAAGTTCACCGTCGAACCAGGTCGGAACTCCCAGTATAAGATTCTTGTAGGACAGGAATTCCTTTTCGGTCAATGTCTCCGCATTAACTTTCACTACGGCATCACCGAATTCCTGTGCGATTTTCTCAGCGGCCTGTGTTGTTTTTCTTGTGTTGAAACTGTATATCAGCGCAATCTTATCCATGTTATCTTAGCGATTTGAGAATTCAAAAATCAAGCAACTCTTTCATAGCTTTTTCAATCTTATCTGCATCCGGAAGAATAGCTTTTTCAAGAATACGGTTGAATCCGACCGGTGTAAATAAAGATCCCACTCTTCTGACCGGGCCGTCGAGATATTCAAATGCTTCTTCGGTAATCATAGCGGATAATTCCCCTCCGAATCCCGAGAAGACTTTATCTTCATGGACTACAAGCACCTTTCCTGTTTTTTTAACGGAATTCAGAATGGTCTCTTTATCCAGCGGAATCAGTGACCTTAGGTCGATAACCTCAATGGAGGCTCCTGTTTCCTTTGCCAACTTTCCGGCTGCCTGAAGGCACATATGAGAGGCATTCCCGTATGTAAGCACAGTCAAGTCGCTGCCTTCCATTCTTATCCTTGCCTTTCCAAAGGGCACCTCAAAATCTTCAGGAACCGGTGTGGCAGCAATGGGTGAGTTATAAAGCGCTTTGGGCTCCATGAACATCGTGAAGCCTTCACTTTTCATGCACGTTCTCAATAAACCGGCAGCATCATCGGCAAATGAAGGATATACAATTCTCACCCCCGGAAAGGTCGTCAGCGCACCCTCGATAGTCTGCGAATGGTATAGTCCGCCACCGATGTACCCCCCCGACGCAAGCCTTACGGTTACATTAGGAGAAAACTGGCCGTTCGATCTCCAGTAATCATGAGTCGTTTCTACAAATTGCTCCATGGCCGGCCAAAAATAATCGGCAAATTCGGCACCTTCAACAACCAGCCTGATTTTCTTATTGAACCTCGACATACCGTTGGCTGTACCGAGTATGAAATCTTCTGCAATAGGAGCATTGAAAACTCTTTCAATGCCAAATTCCTGCTGCATGCCTTTTGTGACGTTGAATATTCCGCCTTTATCCTTGTTGGCTATATCCTGTCCCCAGATAAATGTATCGGGATTTGCCCTGAATTCAGCTTTCAGTGTTTCGTTTATAGCCTCTATCAGTTTCTTCTTCGGGCCTTCGTCGTTATGAAGTCCTTCAGGATACTTTTGTGAAACATACGGATCGGGCCATACAAAACTGGTGACCGATTCGGGAGCAGGATCAGGCGCTGCCATCCCCTTTTTGTGAGCTTCCTTGACTTCAGCCTTTGCTTTTTCTTCGATTGCTTTTAATTCTTCTTCAGTGAACCGGTTATAGCGGATGAGCAAGCGGTGGAATTTTCCGAGCGGATCATAATCGCTTACGTAATTCAGTTCGGCATCATCACGATACAGCTCATGACGGTCAGAATTGGAATGCGATTTTATTCGCACACAGTTTGCCTGCACAATGCAGGGCTTCTGATTTTTGATTGCCCACTCCTTTGCTTCGGTCATGGCATTCATGGAATCAAATACGTCCTTCCCGTTACAATGAATGATTCTCAGATTTTTAAATCCTCTGAAATTATTGGCCACTTTACGGTTCGCCGTCTGATCCGCTTTGGGAACAGAAATACCGTAACCATTATCCTGGAATACAAATATTACAGGTAACTGTTCATTAGAAGCGCCATTAACCGCTTCATAAACATATCCTTCGGAAACCGACGACTCACCCTGTGAACTAATACTTACTCCTTTGTGATTGTATTTTTTCATTCCCCTTCCAACACCCACTGCATGAAGGGCATGATTGCCTGTGGCTGAAGACACATTGTGAATATTCCATTCAGGTTTTGCAAAGTGGTTCGACATATGCCTGCCGCCACCAGCCACATCAGGGGCTTTTGAAATTCCGTTGTAAATAATTTCTTCCGCTGTTAAGCCGGAGGAAATGGCCGTAAGCATATCGCGGTAATAGGGGAAAAGATGGTCGGTCTGGCGATCAAAAATTTGTCCGATTGCCAGCTGAATTCCGTCATGGCCGGCATAAGGCGCATGGTATGACCACCCTATCGCCTGTTTCAGGTAATTAGGTGCACGGTCATCCAGTATCCTGCCTATAACCAACAGGTAAAACCATTTTGACAGCGTTTCTTTATCTGTATTTTTTACGCCGAACCGTTTCGGTATTTCTAATTCTGTTATTGCTCCGGGAAGCGAAGTGTAATTCATCACGTATTTTAAAGTTAAACCTCTCTGTTAATATCAAATTGTTCAAGTATATCGGCAATCCTTCTCAGGAACATTCCTCCGAGAGCCCCGTCTACAACCCTGTGATCATAAGAGAGTGACAGGATCATCTTATGCCTTATGGCGATTACATCTCCTGTGGGAGTCTCAATCACTGCAGGTTTCTTTTCAATATTTCCCGTAGCAAGAATGGCAACCTGGGGTTGATTGATGATGGGTGTGCCTGTAATATTCCGGAATGTGCCAAAGTTTGAAATGGTAAATGTTCCTCCCTGAATATCATCGGGAGACAGGGAACTGTTGCGGGCTGCCTCGCTGAGACGGTTCAGCTCCACTGCCAGTCCAACCATGCTCTTCTGGTCGGCATTTTTGAGAACAGGAACGATCAAATTTCCGTTTTTCAAGGCAACTGCAAATCCGATATTGATGTTTTTCCTGAGAATAATTTTATCCCCGTCAACTGAAGCATTCACACCGGGGTATTCACGCAAGGCTTTGGCTGTGGCTTCAAGGAAAGCGGGCATGAAAGTGAGTTTTATTTTTTCACGTTTTGCGAAACTGTCTTTTACCTTTTCACGCCAAAGTGCAAGGTTTGTTACATCAGCCTCCACAAAATTGGTTACATGAGGAGAAACCTGCTTTGACATCACCATGTGATCTGCAATCATCTTCCTCATCCGGTCCATCTGTACAATTTCATCTCCGGCCATAGCACTGACGTTCACTTTAGCAGGGGCAGGCCTGTCTGCAGGTACCGCTTTGGCTGTTGTATCCTGTTTAGCCTGGGCAGGTTGATTACTACGCTGTTCAAGGTATTTGAGAATATCCTGTTTCCTTACACGTCCGTTTTCACCGGTACCTTTTATTGAATCGAGCTCTGCTCCACTGATCTTTTCTTTACGTGCAATGCTCATTACAAGAGGAGAATAAAAACGATCCGACTCACCAGCTTCTTCATCAAAATTTCCACCCTGTGTGCCTGTGGAGGGTTCATCGGTAATGGCGCCATCAGCAGGCTGATTTGACGCGGTTTTTAATTCTCCGGCTCCGGCTGTTGATTTGGCCTGGGTCGTTTCGGCGGCTACCGGTTTTGATTCTTTAGCCTGAGGCTTTTCTTGATTTTCCGATACTTCACCCTGACCTTCGGTGTTGATAACTGCAATTACTTCACCTACCGGGACCAGTGCGTTCTCGGCAAACAAAATTTTTAAAACTTTACCCGCTACGGGCGACGGGATTTCTGAATCCACTTTATCAGTGGCTATTTCCAGTAAGACAGCATCTTCTTCGATCACGTCTCCCGGTTTCACAAGCCAGCGTGTAATTGTGGCTTCCTGAACACTCTCGCCCAATTTGGGCATTACTAAGTTAAAATCTGCCATGTGATATTATTCCTATAAATCAAATATACGAAAATTCAAAAGTATCCTATACGAAGAATAACACCAAATCATTTACAGGGTTCATTTGTTCAACAAAATTTAATGGGAAGGAACTCACAGAAAACATATAATCTTAGCTATAATACTGTTTTTTAAATGAACTGTTTTAGTCCTTCAGACACGTAACTGTTTGGCATGAATTAGCAAAAACTAAAACAATCGTTAGACAAAACCTAAGTTTATCATAGTTCGGAAAATATTTTCCTCCCTGAATTTTTACCGTAAATCCCAGTTCCGGGTAGTTAACCACAAAAGTTTGATTGGAAGCCTGATAAGCGGTAATTTTTAACTACAATCTGTATCAAATAACTAATACCTATCCCTATGAAAAAAGTACTTCTACTCATTGGTTTTATTGTTTCCGCCTTTTTACTTGCTGCTCAGAATCCGGGAGATCTTAATACGGATTTCGGAAATAACGGTTTGATCATCGAAAACTGGACTGATACCATATCACGTGCATATGATGTCGGAATACAATCGGACGGACATCTGATAGTGGCCGGTCATTTACAGTTATCAACTGAAAAAGATGTATACATCGCCTCCCTGGATAATGAAGGGCTACCCTGCAATTTCGGCAATTTTTCGCGCGGATTTACATACAGTCTGTCTACAGATGATGAATTCATAACAGCTGTAAAGATCTTAGCTGATGATAAAATTCTGGTAGCCGGGCATTGGGTCCAGATGGCTCCGGAGGCCTTTGTAGTAAGGTTTCTGGCCAATGGAGAACCGGATGAATCATTTGCAGAAAACGGGGTTTTCGATCTTGGTGAAAATTACATGGAGGTGGAAGAAGTGGATGTTTATGGCACCGGCGAAGACTATAAAATAGTGATAGCCGGAAAAAGCTACAGCGGTTACCCCATGCTTGTCATGATTAACCAAGATGGTACATTGGTGACACCTTTCGGAGATGAAGGTATTGTTACTTTCGGAGAAGTAGGCGAATTTACCGATATCGTCATTGATAATGTTAACAATGTTCTGTATGGAACCATGTCATTGGGAGGCGGTATAGCTGTCATTGCAAAATACAATCTCGAAAATGGCACCCCGGTATCTGCTTTCGGATCATCAGGGTTTATTTCTTCTGAGGCACTTGGTGTGGAAATGGAACTTAATGCCATTTCACTTGATATTGATAACCAGTTATTGGCAGCATTCGGTGAATACATGCATGTTGAAGGCGATCTGGATATGTGTGCGCTTAGAGTGAATGCAGATGACGGCAGTATTGACAACACTTTCGGTATCAACGGCTGGTCGTGGTTAAGAAGTGCCGGATCGGATGAATTATTGAAGTCCGTTATCCTTCAATCTGATGGAAAATATTATATAGGAGGAATCAGTAATTTGAATGGCAATTATGATTTCCTTGTAGGTCGTTTAACAAACACTGGTATCGGCGATAATACATTTGGTGTCGGAGGATTAATGCTCCTCCCTGTACCGACTGATCAATATATAGGAAACATTGCCTTAAATCCGGATGAAACCGTGCTGTATGCTGCCGGATATTCATCCACCGCTGAAGATGCTGCCATAACGATTGCCGCATTTCATACAACTGAAGTTACAGGGATAGGAAAAACCGAAAACACGGTCTCACTGTATCCCAATCCGGCCAGAAACTATACCATAATTGAAACCGGGTCGGCCGGGACGCATTCAGTCTGTATTACGGATATTTCAGGACGGGTTATTGCCAGGCACATGTTCAACAGTGAAAGATGCACACTCGATGTTTCAAACCTTGCACCTGCCCTTTACTTTATCAACGTTTCATCGACCGGCAACCACACTTTGACCGGTAAATTGGTAATAAAATAGCCGTCATAAAACATAATTTCTGAAAATGAAAAAACTATTTTTCATTACAGCAGGCTTATTATTAAGCCTGCTTGTATTTAGTCAGGGTCCCGGCGACCTGTATCTTCCTTTCAGCAATGACGGGTATTATATAGAAAACTGGGTTGATACAATTACAATGGCAAACGGTGTAGCGGTAACACCAGATGGTAACCTGCTCATTCCCGGAATAATACGTCCGTCAGAGAACAGCTCTTTTTTAATGATGATGGATAAAAACGGCAATTCATTGCCAGGCAATATGCATCGCGGTTTTAGCATGGATTTCACAACAAATCCGGATGAAGCAGCCAAAGCCGTTAAAATTGCACCCGACGGTAAAATACTGGTTGCCGGTTATTACCTGTACCATATGTATCATCCGTGGATAGTCCGTTTGCTCCCTGATGGCAGGTTGGATGAATCATTCGGCACAGCCGGTGTTTTTGATGTAAGTTCTGTCAATATGGATGTTCAGGGCATGGCGATTTACCAGTCCGGAGATTCATACAGCATCATCCTTGGCGGAACCAGCACAACAGGAAATCATCCGTCACTAATAATGATTAATGATGGGGGTTCATTGGTTACTGAGTTTGGAACCGATGGGGTCACTTCACTTTCAGCAACAACCGGATCATTTAAAAGCCTTTCGGTTGATAATGAAAATAGTGTTTTGTACGCCAGTGGTTTTGTGACCGAGGGTGCCGGAACAATTATAGCAAAATATGATCTGCCCGGCGGCTTCCTGAACACTGACTTTGGTACTGATGGTTCTCTCGTATATCCACCGCTGGTTTTCCCCGGTGCCCCATTGGCCCAGGTTCTTGATCAATCGGACAATACTCTGACACTCTTCGGCAGTTATAAACATACTGTCGGCGACCATGATATGTTTGCTTACCGGTTAAATGCAGCAACAGGTGATGCTGATCCGTCGTTCGGACAATCCGGTTGGGTATTGCTCCGGATACCGGAAGACAATGAAGAAATTACCGGTGCCCGATTGCAGGATGACGGAAAATATTGTTTTGCAGGTGATTATACTACTATGGACGGAAATACAAACCTGTTTGCCGGACGAATCATGCATAATGGATCAGCCGACGTAGCATTCGGGACTAACGGACTGCTGGTTATACCGGCTGCAGGCGGACAATTTGTCGCCGGTCTTTCGCTCAGTCCCCGGCAAAACATAATGTATATTACAGGTACAAACGTGGACGCCGTCAATTCAGCAATTTTCGTTGTTGCTTATTGCACGGGGTATGAAACAGAACCAAAACCGGTTTCAGTCATCAACACACGGGATGCCGGAATAGGGTCACTAAGGCAGGCTCTCATGGATGCCAACCTTAATCCGGGCCCCGATACTATTATTTTTAACATACCACTGTCTGATCCCGGTTATAACAGTGAAAAAGGTATATGGTCAATCAGGCCGCTCTCTGCCCTGCCCTGTTTGGAAGACGACAACACAGTACTTGATGGTACATTACAGGCACTGAATAATGGAAATCTGAATGCATCGGGTCCTGAAATCGAAATCAACGGTGGCAATCTGATCGAAACGTGTCTCCGGGTAACTGGAAAAGGAATGATTATTAAAGGCCTTGTCATTAATGGATTTGTTTCATCAGCTGTTGAAATTGAAAATCAAAATACCATTTTAAAGGGAAATTATTTGGGTATCAGTTCTGACGGGACTTTATCAATTCCTAATGATATCGGTATCAAAATATCAAATCATGCAAAGCATAATCAGATTGGAGGTGACTTGCCCGAAGATCTGAATGTAATAAGCGGAAATACTGCTTTCGGAATCATGCTGATAAACGATGCCGACAGCAACATCATCAGAGGAAATTTTATCGGTACTAACTCTAATGGTTCCGGACCTCTGGCCAATGGCCGAGGCGGAATTGGGATTATTAACGGTTCCTCGTCGAACACAATCGGTGGAATTTTCCCTGCAGAACGAAACATCATTTCCGGCAACTCAAGTGTCATAACTGAAGACCTGTCGTATGGGAATGGCATCTATATAGAAAGATCCGACAGCAATATCATTACGGGAAATTTCATCGGTACAGATAAACTGGGAATATCTGCACTTTCAAATTCCGGTTATGGAATTTATGCCTACAGGAGTAGCCGGAATCATATCGGCGGTACTGAAGCCGGCGAAGGCAATGTGATTTCGGGAAACGGGCATGGAGGAATTTGCCTGAATTTCACCTATTGTGTGTCAAATATAATTTCAGGCAATTACATCGGAACCGGTCCTTCGGGTACCGATGCCATACCTAACGCAGGTTATGGAATAAATCTGCATCATGGCTCAATTAGCAACATGATCGGACCTTACAACAGGATCATGAACAATGGTTTGTCAGGAATCGCCTGCACCGGCGAGAATTCGATGTCTAACACATTTACAATGAATTATATATCAAATAATGAAGGAGACGGGATTTACCTTGATGGCGAAGCAAATCAGGCAATATTGGCACCGGTAATAACGGATGTAACATCCCATGGGATCAGCGGGACCACGGTCGCCGGACATGTTGTTGAATTATTTTCCGATACTGCTGATGAGGGATCGGTTTATGAAGGATCTGCCACGGCAGATTCGTATGGCCATTTTGAATGGTCAGGACATGTTGCCTGCCCCTTTGTGACAGCAACGTCAACGGATGCGGATGGCAATACTTCAGCATTCAGCCCGCCTGCAAGCAATACACCGGTAGAACCACTAAACCTTACAGTAACCAACACTTTTGATTCAGGTGAAGGTTCGTTAAGACAAGCCATTCAGGAAGCAGAAGAGAACCCGGGTACGGATACGGTGAAATTTAATATTCCCGAAGATGATCCGGGTTATAATGTGTCACAGAAAGTATGGATTATTCAACCGCTTACTTCATTTTCCTATTTATCGGCAGGGAACACAATAATAGACGGTACTACACAAACCCTGAATGTGGGAAATACAAATCCGACAGGACCGGAAATAATGATAAACGGAACAGATGTTGCAGGTACAGGCTTTGTCCTGTTCAGTGACAGCAATGCAATCAAAGGAGTTATAATAAACGGATTTGAATATAGCGCTATCCAGGTAATGGGCGACTGGAACCGTATCACCGGTAATTATCTGGGTTGCAGTGCTTCAGGAACGGAACCAATACCGAATCAAGACGGGATTTCAGTTGTATATGGATCCAAACATACCCTAATCGGTGGTAACGTACCGGAAGATCGTAATGTAATATCCGGCAACCTCAGTTCGGGCATCCAGGTAGGCGCTCCGGGAACCGATAGTACCATTATCAAAGGTAATTTCATAGGAACCGATTATACAGGAGAAGATACTCTTTGCAATGGATACTGCGGTATTCATCTTGTTAACAGAGCTGCCTATACAATGATAGGTGGCCCGGCTGAAGGAGACCGGAATATAATTACCGGTATAAGAAAAACTACCAATATTTATACAGGCAATGCTATAACTATTGAGCAATCAGATTTCAACTCAATTCAAGGCAATTACATCGGCACAAATCATGACGGATCAGCAGTTCTATATAATGGCCCCCGTGGTATTCTTATTGCACGGGGTGAAGGGAACCAAATAGGAGGAACAGCTCCGGGTGAGGGAAATGTGATATCAGGCCATACATGTAGCGGTATTCTCATCCGTTTCAGTGAAAGTCATGATAACCTCATTGAGGGTAATTTTATTGGTACAGGTCCTGAAGGTTCGGATAGTCTTGGTAATGCCCAGGCAGGAATCGAACTCGACTATGGTGCGAACAATAACCGGGTTGGTCCATCCAATGTAATTATGTACAACGGTTATTACGGAGTGTATTCACTATATGATTCCACGTTCGGGAATACAATTACCGGTAATCTTATTTCACATCATATTGACGCCGGAATTATGAACGAAGAAGGCGCCAATGACACACTTGAATGTCCGGAAATAACCGACGTCACAACATCCGGGGTAAGCGGTACATCATGTTCAGGTTGTACGGTTGAAATATTTTCTGATACGGGGGATGAAGGTGAATTTTTTGAAGGTTTTACACTAGCGGATAATGCAGGTAACTTTTCATGGCCCGGACTGGTAACCGGTCCGTATGTAACGGCAACAGCCACCGACCTGGAAGGTAACACTTCTGAATTCAGCGTACCTTTTGAAGTTTCATCAGCAGTTGATGTGAAAGATCTCCAGTCAGAATCATCACCTGTGTTGAGACAGAACATTCCAAATCCGTTCTCAGATCATACATATATTGGATTCACACTGGCCGAAAAAAGCCTGATGTCTTTGACTGTTTATGACCTGATGGGCAGAAAAATTGCAGTTCTGGCAGATGGCCTCAGACAGGCGGGAAACTATGAGGAATTGTGGGATGGATCCGATACAGGCGGCAACCGGGTAACCGGCGGTATTTATTACTGCGTACTGAAAACCGGGAATAAGGTTTATGTAAGGAAAATGGTATTTACAGAGGAATAGGTCCTTGCGGTAAGCATTATTCAGACTCTGACAGGTCCTTGCGGACTCTGTCAGAGTCTGAATATTTTCTTATGCATATACCGGTTGCCTTAGGGCCGAAAAGCTTATCATTTTCTGGTTTTTTTCGTCCCACAAATGCAGTTTTAGAAAACGGAATGTGGAAAAGAAGTAGATGGGCTTTACAGCACTGAATATTTCATTTTCATTATGGCAGCGTTCCAGGTTGTAATTGGGAATCCTGGGACTGAGATGATGGACATGATGATAACCGATGTTGCCGGAGAACCATTGGAATACCGCCGGTAATTTTAAAAAAGAACTGCCTTCAAGTGCTGCGGATTTATAATCCCATTCGTCATTGCGCTCCCAGTTTATATCTTCAAAATTATGCTGTATCAGAAACAGCCATATGCCTATGGAATGCGACAGGAACAATACCGGCAGCTGAATAAGCAAAAAACCTTTAAGTCCCATTAATAGAATCATTGAAAGGGACATAACCAGGACAACAAGGTTGGTAAGATAAACATTTTGCTTGTTTTCTTTCGTCATTTGCTTATTCGTAAAACGATTCTGGATTAACAGAAGGTACAAAGGACCAATCGTGAACATGACAAAAGGATTGCGGAAAGACCGGTAAATAAACCGGCTACGGCCGGATGCGCTTTCGTATTCTTCACGGGTCAACGTCCAGATGTCACCTATTCCCCGCTTATCGAGATTTACAGCAGTGGCATGATGAATCTTATGATGATGATGCCAGCTTTTATAAGGTGTAAAAGACAGAAATCCGCAGATTGACCCAAGAATAGTATTGGCCCTCTGTTTACGGAAAAAGGATCCATGTCCGCAATCATGAAAAATTATAAATATCCTGATCAGGAATCCGCTGGCCGGAATGGCAAGTGCCAGTGTTATCCAGTATGACAGGTTCAGACTGAGATACATAAGGAATATCAAAACGGCATAGGGCAAAAAAGTGTTTACTATTTGCCATATACTTCTTCTTAAAACCGGATTACTATATTTCCGGATTATTTTTTCCCACGATCGGTCGGCGGGTATATTCTGTTTTACATTCATTGCGCTCATAACGTTTAGTAAATTAAGATTGACTTGTTTAAAATGAGTATTATCCTGCTTTTTTCAAACCATAAACGGTTCTGTAATGATACCCGTACACAACATAGGTCATGGAATCCATAAAAAGCGAGGGACGTTTAAAAAGTGTCCAGAACAGCATGCGCCAGTATTCTCCGCGGCCTTTGTTGATCATGCCTATTATAACCATAGTTTTAAGTAAAGCCAGTAACCCGGCAAATTCAATTTTCTTTGAAAATTTCTGCCTTGGTTTGTAATTCTGCAGGAACATCCTTAATCTTTTGTAATAAGGTTTTGCTGTATAAATATTACGAATAATCGATCGGTAGCCGTCCATGAGTACCTGGTTATCCATAGACGGAACAAAATTCATGGAATAATCGGTATTGCTTCCGGTTGCCATAGTTGTCAGCCGGTTTTCCGACTCAAGCCGTCTGTATAACTTAGTATTTTTGGGGGCATTCAACAGGCCTACCATGGCTGAAACGATACCGCTCTTCTGAATAAAATCGGTCTGGCGCTGGAATACATCCGGTGTATCGGTGTCAAAACCCACAATGAAACCGGCTGAAACATCCAGACCGGCTTTTTGTATAAGGAGGATGCTGTCAATCAGGTCACGGTTTTTGTTCTGAAGTTTATTGCAGTCCTGCAGGGATATTTCATCAGGCGTTTCGATTCCGATGAACGCCGAGCAAAAGCCAGCGTCCACCATTGCTTTCAGCAACTCCCGGTCATCTGCCAGGTTTATTGAAACCTGGCTGGTGAATTTAAACGGATATTCATGGGCGATCATCCAGCTTTTAAGTGCCGGCAGCAGGTTTTCCTTGATTTCTTTTTTATTTCCGATGAAATTGTCATCAACAACTGAAACCGTTCCGTGCCATTTCAGGGCATATAATACTTCCAGTTCTCTTAAAACCTGCGCAGTTGATTTCATTCGTACTTTATGCCCCAGCAATGATGTGATCTCACAGAAATCGCATCCGAAAGGGCATCCCCTGCCGATTTGAATACTCATTGAAGCGTAGTGCTTCAGGTATAAGAGATGGTAATCGGGAACCGGGCTGGTCTTAATGTCTGCGTAATCTTCGGTACTGTACAGGTGCTTTGCATTTCCTGCTTCCAGATCGGTTAAAAACGGCTGGAGCGTAATCTCCGCCTCGTTCAGCACAAAATGATCAATTTGCGGGTAGTTATCCGATTCCTGTGTAAACAAAGGTCCGCCGGCCACTATCTTCTTTTCAAACCGGGTGCAACGGTCGATTACAATGTCTACCGATTCTTTCTGGATATACATGGCGCTTAGAAAAACAACATCCGCCCATTGGATATCCTTATCAAAAAGATCGCCGGTATTCATATCAACCAGTTTCCTGTTCCATGTTTGCGGCAGCATAGCTGACACCGTAATAAGGCCGAGCGGGGGTACAGCAGCTTTCTTTGAAATAAACCGTAAAGCGTGTTTGAAACTCCAGTATGTATCAGGATATTTCGGGTAAATCAGTAGAACATTCATGTAATAGAAAATTTAAATGTGCCGGCGAATTTAATATGGTAATTAATCAATGCCAAGCACAGAGGGACAAACGGTTTAAAGGCCGTGGCAGAACAACCCGATTTGTGGCAGGTGAAATAACGGAAGGGTGGATGCCATTCGCCCCAATTACACGACTTCCTTTACTTTCAGAAGATACTGGCGGGAAACAGGAAGTTTCTCATCGATGCCCTTAATAGAGATCCAGTATGAACTATACGATTTAACAAGCTTTTCCACGAAATGGGAATTGATTATGCAAATCCGGTGACACCGGATGAAATTCGTATAATCTTTTATTTGTTTTTCAATTCCTTTAAGCGTAGTCCGAACGAGTTTCTTTCTGAAAACATCACCTTCGCGAAAAACGATTTCAACATAATTATCGGCAGAACGAATATAGGCGACTTCGGCGATTTGCAGTTTCAGACTGTCGGTTCCGTTATCCGTGGAAAAAGTAATTGACTTGTTCAGGTATTCTTCTTCGTATTTTTCAACCTGCTTCTGTATATTTTTTCGCTCCCTGATCAGGGCGTCGTTGTGCATCTTTAAACCGGTGATTATATCATATATCCTGAAAGTGACAGGTGGCACAAGGCATATAATAACTACCTTAAGCATGATAAAAAAAGTAATCGGGATGTCCCCGACATACCTCAGGTAAAAGGCAAATGAGACGGAACTCAACACCAGCAAGCTTAACCCGCTTAAAAAGACCGGAATTCCCGGATTGTTTTCCTGGGGCCTGGAATCGGTTATGAAAAAAGAAAAGAATATTTTAACGATGATCATTAACAGGAAGGTTATTCCTGATAAGCCGGCTATAAAAATCAGGCGGTTATTGAAATCAAGGCCTTCAACTGAGAAGGGCTGAAAGAAAAGGACAAAAAGAAAAATACCCAGGCTTATGCTGAGAAAAAGGGAGAAGTATTTACGGATCAGGAGAGTTATCTGGTTTACTTTATTCATATAGAAAATGAGAATTAGATTTATGGAATGAAGAAATAAACCCGAGAACTTTACTTGTTGTTTAAATTGAAAGAACAAATATCAATTTAAATAACTACTTTTGCACAAAGTTTTTAGAAAAACGCATTAAGCCTCATGAATTAATTTGGTTAATGTCAATTTCTGCTTTACAAACCAAATTAAATTTATGAATAATAAGTACAGGAAAAATCGTTTTGAAAAGAGTAACACTACCCAAAAGACAAACAGAACACAAAAATCACGCTACAAAAAGCAACCCGATGTAACATCTTTTATTAAGAATGTACCCCCGGGTGAAGAAAGTCTCCCTTACCAATCGCAACGAATCATTAAGGATTTACCGGTAAATGCATCGATAATCAACAATCTTCTTAAGAAAGGATACATATCACCGACTGAAATCCAGGACAGATCCATTGAGCCGATCTTAAATGGTCAGGATTTAATGGGACTGGCCCAAACAGGCACCGGTAAAACCGGCGCATTTTTGATTCCGCTTGCTCATAACCTACTGAACCAGAAGCCTTCATTCCAGATATTGATTATTACACCTACCCGCGAATTAGCCGTTCAGATTGAAACTGAATTCAGGAGTATTACAGCCGGCTTACGGTTATTCAGTGAATGCCTTATAGGCGGAACCAGCGTGAGCAGGGATATTTACAAGCTGAAAAGACCATGCCATGTAATTATCGGCACACCCGGAAGAATCTGCGACATGGTTCGGCAGAAAGCTTTAAACCTTAATGATTTCTCAACCCTTGTCCTTGATGAATTTGACAGGCTGCTGGATATGGGATTTTCTACCGATATCCTCCAGATTGTGGATCAAATGAGTAACCGGAATCAGACTATCCTGTTTTCCGCAACTGAAGATAAGACACAGCGGTCGATGCTTCAGAAAATACTTAACAGTCCTGTCGAGATAAGGCTTAAAACCGGAAATACAAGTGCAGGAACCGTTGACCAGGAAATCCTTGAAATATCTAAGGGAGAAAACAGGATGGATGTTCTCATCCGGCTTGTTGATGATCCTTCATTTGAGAAAGTCCTTGTTTTCTCCGATACAAAAAGATCAGTCAGCAAAATCTGCAGCAATCTTAAAAAAGCAGGGATCAGGGCTGATGAAATTCATGGCGATAAATCGCAGAATTACAGGCTAAAAGCTCTTGAATCTTTCCGGAATAGAAAGATCCGCGTGCTCGTTGCCACGGATGTTGCCGCCAGGGGACTGGATATCGTGAATGTTTCGCATGTGATTAATTTCCAGCCACCGCAGAACATGGAGAATTATATTCACCGTATAGGTCGTACAGGCAGGGCAGGTAAAAGCGGCAAGGCGTTAACATTCGTCGGATAGGAAAGCCGTCAAAATATTCGTTTTTTAAAAAAGAACAATTATATTTGCCCTCCGAAAATTTACGGTAATCGGTGTAAAATCGATCCGTAAATCAGTTCTCGGGGCGTGGCGCAGTTGGCTAGCGTACTTGCATGGGGTGCAAGGGGTCGGAAGTTCGAGTCTTCTCGCCCCGACGATCAGACAAGGGTTACAGAAGTTTAATTTTGTAACCCTTTTTCATTTGCATATTTTACTTGCTTTAAAATGTCCTTGATAGAATACTCGCCCGGCTGGTTCTATCTTCAACTCCAGGACAATCCTATCCTGTCTCATGCCTGATTCTTTTTTCCTTCTGAAGCTGGTAGATCAGACAAACTACGAAATAAACCTTTTAATTGATTACCATTTGCAGGCCGGCCATATGAAATAGTTAAAAGGCGGAGGTTTTACTATTGATTTGTAATAGAGTAATAAAACGCTACGTTCTGGGGTTGCTCCCCCGCCCTGATTGTTTAATACTTTCAGATTTGAAAAAGTAATTTTATATTCGCCTAATTTTTATTGATTCTAAATAGAATCATTGAAGGGTTACCTTTTAGCTTTTTATAGTATTAATCATATTTGGAAACGCAAACAGAACAGAATTTACATAACGATTAACTTGATAGACAAATGACTAACCAAGATGCCGCTATTAAAGAGTATAGCATTTTCTTAGCCAGAGCTTATCAGCTTAACAATGTTTCTGACCCACTGGCAAACCCGGATTTAATAAAGAATTATTTGATGGCTGAATCAGAACATGAAAAAAGGAACTGGTTCTGTCAAATTCACAGCAAGGTAACAGATGGCCTTAAAAGGATTCAACAACAATCAATTACTGAGTTACACCGAAATCGTTTGAGAGAACTTGAAAAGGTGGTTATTTCGACTACTTCCTTTACTATTTTAATGACCATCGTTGCCCAGGTAAACTTCATTTTTTCCATTTGGAACGATGCTTCTACTCTTTGAGCAGAATTCTTCTAATTTTCCGAATTCTTCTTACTTATAAAGGCAACTTATTGAGTTATTGATTGTATTTATAATAAGTGCTTTATGTTATGGATGAATTAAATATTCTTAAAGAATACCGAGTTTTTATGCTTAGGGCGTATCACCTTAATGATCCTGGTGATCCCTTGATTAATATGCAACTTATTTGCAAATTTCTGAGAGAAGCCTCACCCTATATTCAAAATTGTCTGGTTGCCAGAATAAAAATTAAGATTGACGATGGACTTAAAATGATGCTCAATGAGAAACACACGGAATTTCAAAATGACTGGTTACGGCAATTGCATCAAATAGTCAATAATTCAGAGTCTTTCAACAGCCTAATGCGGGCTGTTGCTCATGTTAATTTTGTTTTTACTGTTTGGGATGAATCAAATTGCAATTAAACTTTCAAATCAAGAGTCTCTTAAGGTATTAAGCATTAACACCAAGGATCATAGAAGACTGGTTTTCATAAAAGTACATACAACATACCTTTTCAAGACAACAAGTGTTTCTTCAACTCACCGAATAATAAACGCTGATCGACGGGTTTGGAAATAATTCCATCGCAACCTGCTTCCATGGCTTTGTGTTTATCGCTTGAGAGAGCATATGCAGTAACGGCGATTATCGGAAGGTTTGGTTTTTTTGATTTTACAATTCGTGTGGCTTCATATCCATCCATCAGTGGCATGTTTAAATCCATCAGAATAATATCGGGGTTAGTGTCAATTCTTTCTATCGCCTCCTTACCGTTTGAAGCCTCAATGATTGTGATTCCGGTTCCGGATAAAAAAATCCTCATCAGGTTAATGCACACCGGATCATCCTCAGCGATCAAAACTCTTTTCCCTTCAAGCGCCGGTGCCGAAAGACGCTTTTTTTCTTCCGTTACGGGCGCTGCAACATAATCGGAAACCAATACAGGAATAGTAAAGATAAACCTGCTGCCTACACCCGGTTGTGATTCAAGGGTAAGACTTCCCTTCATCACTTCGGCAATTTTTTTGGAAATGGCCAGGCCGATACCTACACCGCCGAATTCTCTCGTATAGCTGTCATCCGCCTGCCTGAAGAATTCAAAAACAATTTCATGCTTGCTCTCGGGAATTCCGATCCCTGTATCATCAACATAAAACGACAGCATTCCTGGTTGGTCCATTTGCATGCCGAATTCAATCTTACCCGATTTTGTGAATTTTACTGCATTTTTGAAAAGATTAATCAAAACCTGGTTTATCCTGTTCTTATCCGATGTAATATTCTTGAGGAGTAATGCCCTGTCGGCATTGAAACTCAATTCAATCAGATCTTTCTTTCCCGAAATTTCAAGTATTTCAGTTAATTCTGATTTATTATTTAAAAAGAGATCGAGGCATTTGAACGTCTTTAATCTGAGTTTGATCTCAGATTGCTCAACCACAGCCAGTTCAAAGATGCCCTCAATAATTTCAAGAAGGTTGTGACTGCTTTTATGAATAATATCGGCATAATCCGAAATGTTTTCAAGTATGGCCCCGGATCGCATCAGATCACTGAACCCGATAATATGATTAAGCGGAGTGCGCAATTCATGATTCATTGTTGCCAGGAAGGCAGATTTCAGACGATTGCTTTCTTCAGCCATTTCTTTTGCTTTCTGCAAAGCTTCCTCCGATTGTTTGTGTTCAATGGCCATTGCAACCTGTGTTGAAACAAACTCCATAATGTCAAGATGTTTTGGCTCGAGCCTTACCGCTTCAGTGTATGTTTGAACAGCCATCACACCAATTGTTTCTCCCTGCCGTGTTTTAAGGGGCACACCAAGCCAGTCGACTGACGGTGAACCAACAGATTCCACCTTACCTGATTCAATAAGTTGCCTGAAAACTTCAGGTGTGGTTAACAAAGGTCTCCCCGACTGTATAACATAATCGGTAAGTCCTCTGCTGATTTTACTCGAAGGCGGCTTCGGATCATATTCATCGGCATAATAGGGAAAGCTTATAATTTCGTTCACCGGATTGTAAAGAGCGATGAAGAAATTATTTGCAGGCATCAATTCGGCAATGACAAGATGAATCGAACTGAAAAGTTCGTTCAGGCTTAAAGCACTCTGTGTGGCTTCGGAAATTTCATATATGGCAGCCTGCACAGCCTGACCCAGCTTATATTCTGTAATATCCTCAAAGGTTCCGAGTATACCTATAATGGCACCTTCCGCGTTTCTCAGCGGAATTTTACTGGTTCTCAACCAGGTGCTGCGTCCATCGGCAGTGAATTGTGTCTCCTCGTAATTCACTTTAGCTTTACCGGTATCCATCACTTCCCTGTCATCTGCTCGATAGCCTTCAGCTTCGGTATCTTTCCATGGCAGATCATAGTCGGTTTTACCAATGATGTCTTCGGATGATTTTAATCCGGCATTTGCGGCAAAAAGATAATTGCAACCAAGATAAACGCTGTTCAGATCTTTCCAGAAAACAAAGGAAGGCATATTGTTCAAAACCAGTTTCAGCATCTGGGAAGATTCCCATAATGCATCTTCGGCTTTTTTGCGCAACGCTTCATTAAATTTAACTATCCTCTTGAAATGGTCATGTGACTTCTTAAGCTCTTTTTGGGTGTTTGTACGATGCCCCAAAAGCTTGAAATCGATTCTTTTTTTCATAGACCGGTAGATTGAAAGAAAAATTTCCAAATTATAAATCTGATCTCAGCCAATGAAAAACAAATCTTCGGGAGTGAACCTAACTAATCATCAAGTTAAGAAAAAAAGAGGTAACTAATTCATTTAGTGAATAAAATTATAAAGACGCTGACATCTCTCCGACGCTGTCAGGTCTGATTATTTTAAGAAGCGGATCCAGTCAATTTCAACCGGGGAATTTCCAGTTGAATGAATATAAATGTCATGAATGCCGGGACTTGCTTTTTTCACGCGGACATTGCTTTTTTTCCAGTCAGTTTTACCACCTGCTTCAATTTGAGCCACAGGAATTCCATCGGGCTTATCCAACCGGATTTGTATGGTTCCACCGGATTGTGATTTGCAGTATACTTCAATTGATTTGGGTTTGGTTTTTCCAAAATCAACAGCATTATATTTAGCCCAACCCCCTTTATCAAGAATTAGCTTCCAACCATTAAAGGTGTTAAGTGAATCAATGAATTCTGCTTTTGATCCCTGTTTGCTGATTTCACTATAACGATCCACATCAATCCTGTCAAAAGCGCTGTTTACTCCTACACCGCGGTTGGAAGGCACAACTTTGTGAATAGATCCGTCGGAATTAAAGAAAAGGCTGTCGATACAAATCGACCTGTTTTTATCAAATTTCGGAGAATAGGCATTCTGGTGATAAAATAAATACCACTGACCCTTAAATTCAAAAACCGACTGGTGATTGGTCCAGCAGTTCATCGGTGATTCATCCATAATCACTCCTGCAAACCGGAATGGTCCCATAGGATTGTCGCCCGTAGCGTATTCAAGTCGCTCAATGTTGTTTTCCACATGAGGGTAAGTAAAATAATAGATACCGTTTCGTTCAAACATCCAGGGCCCTTCAATCAGACCTTTAACCGGCATATCTTTAATTACCTGTGGTTCTGAAGCCAGTTCGGTCATATTATCATTAAGCTTCGCTACGTACATCCTGCCCAATGCCCAGTATAAGTATGCCTGCCCGTCCTTATCGATAAAAACATTAGGATCAATGCCATTGGCTCCTTTAATGGGCTCAGGAAGCGGAGTAAAAGGACCTTCAGGCTTATCGGCAACCGCAACCCCAATAGAAAAACTTTTTCTTCCGTTTATAACAAGATTATTATTATTGGCAGGGAAATAAAAGTAATATTTCCCGTTCCTGTATATGCAATCAGGTGCCCACATGCTGTAAGTGGAGGTATCTGCCCAGCTCACGCCTTTCTGGCTGACGATCACTCCATGATCGGTCCAATTCATCAGATCGACTGATGAAAATACATGATAGTCCTCCATACAAAACCATCCCGGCTTTCCCTTCCCTTCCCTCGCTAAAATATCATGCGAAGGATACACGTATACGGTTCCGTTGAAAACTCTTGCCGAAGGATCAGCGCTGAACTGGTTTCTTACTACCGGATTCTGAGCATGCAGTGAAAGCACGACCTGGAAAAGAGAAACAAATAAAAATAACCTTGAAAAATTCATTTTAGATTTTTATAAAGTTGAGACATCATTGTTGTTTTGGGGAATTCTTTTTCCTTAAATATAATTTTATTGTTGACAGAAGTTGTTCATGGTTAAAAGGTTTACTGATGAAATCATCGCAGCCGCTTGATTTTGCCTTTTCAATATCGGCATCTGTTGAATATGCTGTAAGTGCTATAATTGTCAGATCAGGCCTGATTTGCTTAATAATCCCCGTGGCTTCGTAACCGTCCATTACGGGCATTTTAATATCCATCAGTACAAGTGAAAGATCGGTTCTCGCTTTGCATATTTCAACCGCTTCAGAACCATCCATTGCCCTGATTACTTTGATATTCATTTTCAACAATAATTCCTGCACAAGTAAATGGTTATATACTTCATCATCTGCCAGAAGGATCGTACAGGGTTCAATAATAAACGGGGTTTCATTATTACCTGTGCTAAGGTCTACTTCAGAAGGCACCCCTTCATTGCACGGAATTGTGAAGTAAAATACAGAGCCTTTACCCAGATCAGATTCGAGCCAGATTCTGCCACCGAGTAATTCAACATAAGCTTTTGAGATGGATAATCCCAGGCCCGAACCGCCGAAAAAGCGCGTAGCTTTATAATCAACCTGCCTGAATCTTTTAAAAATGATCTCATGCAACTCCGGAGCAATCCCGATACCGGTATCCTTAACATAGAAAGTAAGTTCTTTCTGATTGTTTTTAACTCCAAAAAGAACACTCCCCTTCAATGTGAATTTGACTGCATTTCCGATAAGATTGTTCAATATTTCGGATAATTTTACCGGATCGGTGATAATGGCCCCGCAATTTTCAGTTAAATCTGTTTCGAACCTGATATCAATACCCTTTTCATTAGCGCCGGGTTTATGCTGGTTGTACAGCAATTCAAGCTGTTCGGTAATATTTACCGGTTCGTCATTAATGACAGCCTGGCCTGCTTCGATAGTAGCTATATTGATAATATCAGAGATAATAGATAATAATTGATCACTGCTCTTTACAATTACATCGTTGTAATGATGAAAGCGATTTTCGGCCGGTGTTTCTTCCGCTATTAATGTGGAGAAACCCACAATGGCGTTTAAGGGTGTTCTGATCTCATGGGATATATTGTGCAGAAAGGCAGTTTTGAGATTATCGCTTTCTTCGGCCTTCTGCTTGGCTTTAAGCAATTGCTCCTCATTAATTTTCCGGGAAGTAATATCCCGGATGATCATATTGGTGATGATCCGGTGATCTTTATTGATAAAAGTGGCTGCACTTATTTCTGCCGGAAATTTTGAATGATCTTTCCGAATCAAGGTTAATTCGGACAAAAACTTCCCATTTGCCGACAACTCATCAAACGCAGCGGAAAGACCAGGATCGGCGCCATCCAGCAAATCGCCAAGCTGAGCATTATTGATTTCGTCTTTTTGATAACCGAAAATTTCACAGGCTGAAGGATTTGCTGACATTACCCTGCCCTTCTCTGAAATCATAAGAATGGCATCGAGACTTGAATTAAACAGATTCCAATATTGTTCCTGGCTCTTTTTTAAAGCGATTTCCGTCTGAAGCCTGAGTTCCTTATCCTTTATCTCATTTATGGCTCTTTTTATGGCAAAAGGAAGACGTTCGGGTTTATCTTTCAGAATATAATCAACGGCTCCTTTTTTAATAAACTCTATTGCCGTTTCCTCGCCTAGCGATCCGGAGACAACAATAAAAGGAACATTAGTGCATAATTGATTCGCAGCTTCCAATGCACTGAAAGCATCATATCCCGGCAGATTGAAGTCGGCCAGAATCACATCATACTTTTCAGTCTGGATTGTTTTTTTAAACTCTGATTCATTATCAACCCGTCTTATTGTAAATTCGATATCCGATTGATTGAGAAACTCCGATAGCAACTCAAAATCTTCCTTTGAGTCTTCCAGGGAAAGAATAGATAATACCGGTTTATTTAGGCTCATTGTATTTTAATATTCAAAAGGCAATTCGTTAATTAACCCCCAGAAAACACCCAACCCTTTCACTGCATCCATAAATGCCACAAAATTGACTGGTTTTACCACATAGGCATTGACGCCCAATTTATAGCATATTTTCAGATCCGGTTCCTCACGGGATGAGGTGAGCATTACTACCGGGATCCTTTTCAGATTATCATCCGACCGGATGACTTCAAGCAGTTCAATACCGTCCATCCTTGGCATTTTTATGTCAAGGAGTATTACAGAGGGATTTTCAGGGGTCCTGTTATTGTATGGATTCCTGCATTTCAGGTAATCCAGGGCTTCCACTCCATCATGAACGTGTACAACCCTGTTTACCAGGTTATGCTCTTTGAGTGCTTCGAGAGTCAGCTCAACATCTTTAAGGTTGTCTTCTACCAGTAAAATGTTTCTAAGATTGATCATTGTTCTGTATTATGTATATCAGGAATTGAAAAATAAAAGGTCGCACCTTCATCAATTTTGCCTTCAGCCCATACCCTGCCCCCATGGCGGGTTACAATTTTGTGAACATTAGCCAGGCCAATACCTGTACCTTCATATTCTTCAGACGAATGTAACCGCTGAAAAACTCCGAAAAGCTTATGGGCATATTCCATATCGAAGCCTGCACCATTATCTTTAATATAAAAAATTGACTCATTACCGTCTTTTGTGTAGCCTATTTCAATTACAGCATCCTGTCTATTTCTTGTAAATTTTAATGCATTGCTTAACAGATTTTCGCACACTGTTTTTAGTAGTCCGTGATCTGCATGAATACCCGGTAATGGATGTAAATGCCAGTTAATTTTCCTGTCTTTTGCATCAAATTTACTTTCTTTAATGATCCCTGCGAACAGATCATTCATATCCAGATAGCTTTTTTTCATTACCTGCCTTGTAGTTCTTGAAAACGACAAAAGATCATCAATAAGTACGCTCATCTGGTGAGTCGCATCAGTGATGGATTGCATGTAATGTTTACCTTTTTCGGGTAATTCTTTTAAATAATTTCTTGTGAGCAGATCAACATATCCTGAAATATGACGAAGCGGAGCTCTAAGGTCATGTGAAACCGAATATGAAAAAGATTCCAGTTCCTTATTTGCGCTTTCAAGCTGTGACGTACGTTCAGCAACACGTTGTTCAAGATCGGAATTGAGTTTTTCAATTTCATCCCTGATTTTCTTAATCTCTGAAATATCCTGAAATGATCCTTTAAGCCTTACTGTTTTGCCGTCTTTCATTTCCGGGTTACAGATCGTTCGTATCCATTTATGAATGCCGAGAGCTGAAACGATTTCAAGTTCAAGATCATAAGGAATTCCACTGTTTATTGCATCATTAACTGCAGACTTAATTATTTCAACCGATTCTGAAGTGTAAAAAGAGTATCCCAGATCACGGTTTGGTTCAACGGACTCATCGAGGTCATGAATCCTGGCAACCTCTTCTGTCCACTTTCCTTCACCCGTTACCGGGTTCAATTCCCAGCCCCCGACTTTAGCTGTTTTACCCATAATTCTCAGCAATTCGACGGTTTCAAATAGATTTTTCTCTGCTGCTTTTCTCTCAGAAATATTCCGGCTTACACCCTGTATTTGTACTACATTGTGGTTTGCATCCGTTATGAGCGTTGTAACAACTTCTGTAGGGACAATACTGCCGTCCTTGCAGGTTTGGTCGACTTCATGAGTTTGTGTTCTGCATGATTCATCACCATTCAAAAATGCGGCAATGCGGAGTGGTAAAAGCTCAGCTATCTGTGAAAATGATTCGGCGGTCATCGAATCAGGCATAGCTTGTTGCATGACCTCTTCAACCGTGTATCCGCGCAATTTGTAAACAGATGGACTGACATATACAAACCGGTTTTCTTTCAGATCAAACAACCAGATCACATCATTTCCGTTTTCTGTGACGAGCTTGTATCTTAATTCGCTTTCCCTTAATTCATTTTCTGCTTTTTCCCTTGCAATCTCAGCCAGTTTTCTCTCTGTAACGTCAAGCATGATGTTAAGAGAACATTCCTGTGTGTGCACGTTTATGGGAACAGAAGACAGGATCACATACTTTAATTCCCCTTTGCTATTCTTTATTTCGATTTCAACATTTTCAAGCCTGCCTTTTTCCTGCAATAATCTGATTAATTCCTCGCGCTGAGTTTTATAAGTAAATATTCCAAGGTCAAGAGATGACCGGCCGATAATTTCATTACGATTATAGCCTGTGATTTCTTCGTAAGTTTTGTTCAACTCGATAATTAATCCATCATGGATCCGGGTAATTGAAATTGCGTTGGGATTGCTTTCGAAAGCGGTTGCAAACTGTTCCTCACTTATGCGGAGGTTTTCTTCAGCTATTTTCTTATCCGTAATATCCCTGCCAAGGATCATCATTCCTTCAAGAACCGGCTGAAGACTTAATTCAAACCATCTTTTAATGCCTTGCTCATATAGAAGTTCAGTTTCGCCCTTCCAGTAAGCATGCGATTTCAGGTATTTCAAAATATCATTAACCCGGTCAACAGAAATAAACTTTAAAAGTACTTCCCGGATGTTCTTACCAGTTAGCTCGTTTCTTGAAGAATATTTATTTCGGGCTGCTTCATGATTGGCATACAGAATGTTACCATTTGAGTCGACAATCAGGCAAGTCTCAAGCATGTTGTCGAAAATCGTCGTTAACCTGTCAGCATCGGACTTGTAATGGTTTGCTCTTTGTGTGCTTTCTCTAAACTTGAAAAAAAGAAAGAAAACCAAGAACACAGCAATAACAAGGAAAGAAAGACTAAACCACAAAATTGCCTCTGCGCTTATCATAAACTAAACAGACACAAATAAATTAATACATTAGCAATTTACTAAAAAGGACAAAGCTGTGCAAGAAATATCTTTTTCCAGGTTAAAAGCATATGGAGAAACAGACAAAGACCTTACCAGTCTTATAAAACAACTTTACATTGAGGATGAGGGATGCGAGAAAATGTCGGATGAAAAAATAAGGGATACTTTCAAATACCTGAACGATCATCCGGAGATGGGAACATTTTTGTTGTTTTATGCAGGCGATGAACTGGCAGGATATGCTTTGCTTATTAATTTCTGGAGCAATGAATATGGCGGAATTGTGGTTCATGTAGACGAACTGTATGTAAAGGAAAAATACAGAAGCCAGGGTATTGCGCATCAATTTTTTGCGTATATGTCAGAAACCTGTGATCCCCATTGTGTGGCACTATTCCTTGAAGTTACTCCAAATAATAAAAGAGCCAAAAAGTTATACCGCGAAATCGGTTTTAGTGAGACAGGAAGAAGCCATTTAATATGGCATATGAAACGGCCATAGAGACACACGATCGTAGAGACGCACGATTGTGCGTCTCTACCACGTTAATTATTTATATTTCGCAATTACCATTTCAAGTTCTGAAACTGTGGGTTCTATATAAGTCTGCCCATCAATCACAACTGTGGGATGACTGGCATGGCCACCTGTAAGCCATCGCAGCTCTTTTACTGCTGAAGGATTATCTTCGATATCGAGATACCTGTAAGGAATTTGCATTCGTTCGAAAAACCTCCGTACCATTTGGGTTTTTGCACACCACGATGTTCCGTATATTACAACCTGACCCGGTATTAACGATATGGTTTCCTTCCGGTTTGATTCTTCTTTTTCCCAAAACATGATTTCATCTCCTAATTTACTTGCTTAAAACTGGTTTAAATACTTCATCAAGCTTTATGAAAAGCTCGTTTATATCAGGTACATGATGCAATTGAGGAGAAACATGACTGTACTGGATGGTTCCTTCCTCATCTACAAGAAAAAGTGCTCTTTCACTGAATCCGTCGGCATCACGGTAAACCTGGTATTTTTTACTTATTTCACCTTTCGGATTAAAATCGGATAACAGCGGTATTTGCAGGTTTCTGACCATTGTCCATGCTCCATGACTGTATATACTATCAACTGAAATGCCAAGGATTTTAATACTTCTGCGCTCGAATTCCGAAATTTCGGATTGATATAAGTCAAGTTGCTGACTGCATCCCGGACTCCAATCCAGCGGATAAAATACAAGTAGTACTCGGCTGCCTCTGTACATGGAAAGCTTAACAATATTTCCGTCTGCGTCTTTCAGGGCAAAATCAGGAGCCTGGCTGCCCCGGGGCAAAGGTTTGTTCAGAGCAGGTCCCTGCATAGGCGGCGCTGATCTGAATAAATTAGCCACATCGGGCATGGATTCGCTTTTACTCATGGGTTGTGTATTTGCAGTGTTAATTGTTCTCAATGTTTCCTGCAGCATTCCATGAAGAAGAGACAGAGCCTGTTTCACCTCTGAATCCTCGATGGCTGGTTCAAGTAACCTGAATTTTTCCTGAAGATGATGTAACCGGCTTGCATAACTGTTATTTCCCTTATCGCTTTTCATATAACTTAAATTTGAACAAACATCAACAGATATAAGGTTTCTGCTTCAAAAAAGTTCAGAATATTTTGTTTGAAGTTTCAGGTTTTTTGTTTGATGTTTGATTTTTTCAAAAAAAAACCCGTTAATTACTTAACGGGCTATAGAACTCAATGGTTTTGGTTATTGAACCGGGGTCTCAGGAGTTCCCTGGTTTTCAGCGGGTGCCGGATTTTCCGTTACCTGCGATTGTACTTCAGCCGGTTTTTCTTTTTTAACTGCAGGTTTACGACCTGGTTTTGCGCCCTTTTTAGGAGCTGCGGGTTTTGCAGCCTTTGCCGGTTTGCTTGTTTTTGCAGCTTTTGCCGGTTTAGCTGTTTTTGCAGGTTTTGCAGCTTTTACCAGTTTCGCCGGTTTCACAGTTTTAGCGGCAGCACGGGGTGCCTTTTTTACTGCAGGTTTGGCAGCAGGTTTTTCAGTTGCTTTTTTACGGCCTCTTTTTGCAGGAGCTTTTGTTTCGACCTTTGCGACAGGTTCAGCAACCTTACGGGCTCTTCCTCTTCCTCGTTTTGGCTGACCTTCAGCCGCAGCTTCTTTTACTACCACCGGTTTGCGTGCAGCTCTTACCTTTGTCTGTGATGGCTTATCAGCAGAAATCTTTGGTTTTCTCCCTCTCTTTTTAGGCTGCGGAAGAACATTATCAACTATGGGAGCTGGTAAAACTTCTCTCTTTTTTCTTGGTGTTCTTTGAATTGTAAGGTCAATTTTGTCGACCAGTGATTTGGCTTTTTTAAACGCATTTCTGTCACTTTTTAATTTCTTAAGTGCTAACACCAAATCTTTCTTTTTTGTTTTTAATGCGCCTTTTAAATTGCGTATCTCTTTCTGCAAATCAATTGTTATATTAAGATCTGATTCCATGGCCTGGAAAGCTGAACGGGCTTTCTGACCTTTCTCGTATGCACCTTTTTTCTTAATTGATTTTACTTCTTTCGAAAAGGTGTTAATCTTACTTTTTATTGATTTTTTTTTCATGCGTTATATTAATTAATTTGAAAATAAAGATAGACAAATTATTGGCTTTAAAAAAATTATAGATAATTCATTCTCTTTTCCCAAATAATCGTTTGAAAAAAGAAGGTCTTTTCCTTATTTCCCTTGTGTCCGTTGAATCATAGTAAATTCTGTTCCTTTTAAAAAATTCACGAATATTATCTATTACATCTTTTTCACGGTAATCAGGACAATCAAATTGGATTTGCAATTCACTGTCGAGCTCCGGAAATCCCGAAGTATATTCGGGGACCGGTTCTTTTAGTGTAAGAGCGACAAGCGGAAGAGCAAGTGCACTGCCTGTACCCAGGGAACCACTGTTGAAATGAATTGCAGGAATTGAGCCGCCCACGCGACTTACCATAACAATTGAAGGATTGTATGCAGCAAACCATGCATCGGTATAATCCTGTGAAGTTCCGGTTTTCCCTGCAAGGGGAACTGTCACATTATAACTGTATCTGAGAGGACTTCCTGTCCCCTGGTTTATTGCCTTTTGCAATATATAATTAATCATTGTGCATGTGCGCTCTGATAAAACTCTTTGATTGTATTTCTTTTTTCCCGCCTTCCATAATATGGTGCCATCGGGTTTTGTAATTGATACGAGAATTTGCGGAATCATTTTTAAACCACCATTGGCAAAGGCAGAATATGCAACCGCCACTTCAAGCACACTTGCTTCTGAAGTCCCCATTGCCAGTGACGGAGTATTGTCAAGATCAAAAGAAAATCCCAGTTTTTTCCATAACGAATCCAGCGATTCAAATCCTGTTTCAAGAAACAAATTAAGGGTGGGAATATTCATTGAATGGACCAATGCACCGGTAAGTGAATATTTACCCCCGTATGTATTATCAAAATTGGCCGGATGCCAGTCGTCATAACCTTCAATGACTATGGAATCATTATTTAAATATTCACAGGGACTGATTCCGTTTTCAAAGGCTGTGGCATAAATAAATGGTTTCAGGGTTGACCCCATTTGTCTGCGGGCTAATACCTGGTCAAAAGGCTGTGTCTTAAAATCAATTCCTCCCACCCATACTTTAATGCTACCGGTAAGGGGGTCCATTGCCAATAGTCCGGCGTGAAGTAATTTAAGATTCATCCTGACGCTGTCAATTGCGGATATCGAATCAGTCCTTGTACCCTTCCAGTCAAATACTGTCCTTAGTCCCACTTCTTTTTCATCTCCTGAAAAACCGGCTGCTTTGAGTTCTTTTTTTACCCAGCAATCGAGGTATTTTTTTCCTGAACCCTTTTTATACTGTTCGTTCAATTTCCTCTGCATGACGGACAGATGCTCATAGAAAGCTTCATTTGCCTTTTTCTGCAAATCCAGGTTAAGCGTTGTATTGAGAATTAACCCGTCTTCTTCAAGATTCCACTTTTTTTTGTTGTCATCCAGATCAGCAAGTATTTTCTCTGCCTGGTTTCTTATCTGGTAAATAAAATAGTCAGCGGGACCTTTTGATTCGATATTACTGTAGTTTATTTTTAATGGCAGGGTGGCCAGGTAATCTGCCTTCTTTTGTTTCAGGTAATTATTTTCAACCATCAGCCTGATGACCAGATTCCTTCTTTCCAATGCCTTTTTGGGATTTATCCTTGGATTATAGAGATTATTGGCTTTAAGCATTCCAACCAATACCGCAGATTCCTCAATTTTAAGATCTGAAGTGGTTTTATTAAAATATCTCAGGGAAGCTGCTTCAATCCCATAAACATTTTCACCGAAAGGAACCGTATTCAGGTAAAGCGTTAATATTTGTTCTTTTGAAAAAAGCTTTTCTATGCGGCGTGCCAGGATAGATTCCTTCAGCTTATTTACTAGAAGCGGAAAAGGACCTTTATTAGTCCTGCCAAACATATTCTTAGCCAGTTGTTGTGTAATTGTACTTCCTCCGCCTGAGCTTTCCCTGCTTAATAGAATAGTTTTAAAAAATACCCTGAAAAGGCTCCTGGCGTCAATACCATGATGTTTGAAAAAACGTACATCTTCGGTTGCAACCAGGGCATGGATAAGGTGATCGGGAATTTGCTTATAATTAACATTGGTACGGTTTTCAGTAAAAATTTTACCTATTATTCTTCCGTCATCCGATAGCACGACAGAAGCGGTGGCATTGTTATAGTTCAGAATTTTTTCTTTTGACTCAAGTATGCTTAGGGCCCTGACCAGGACGACAAAAAAAATCAATGCCGGTACAAGGCATATTAATCCCGCGATTTTTAGTACTTTTTTTTGCTTGTTGTTCATATTGAGTCAGTAAAATTACAACCTGTATCCCACAACTTAACAGAACAAATCATATTTTAGTATGTTTTAACAACAAGATGTTGTTCCACGCGTCTTTCTGAAATGCAGGACGTACAATTTTTTATATAACACTAACAAAAAAACTAATTAAATGAAAACAATAAGAGTAATGATTCTTACCGGTGCATTATTAGTTACCGCTGCTGCCTGCAGCAGTAATACCAATCGTTCCGAAAGCAACACCACGGGAACTGAATCATCTGATAATAATAAAATGTCAGAAAATGTAAAATATACATGTCCGATGCACCCGGAAGTAGTCAGTGATAAGCCAGGCGACTGTCCCAAGTGTGGAATGAAACTGGTGGCAGTCGATTCAACTCATGCACCTGCAGCTGATTCTATGGCGATGTAAAAAATGTGTAACCGGTATTTATAAAACCTGCCCATTCAGGCAGGTTTTATGTTATATAGAAGTATGGATAACGACAAATTACATATTGGCACATCAGGATGGAGCTATAAACACTGGCATCATATTTTTTATCCCGATGATCTGACATCTGCAAAATATCTCGAATATTACATCACACAATTTGATTGCGTTGAACTGAATTCAAGTTTTTATCATCTGCCTTTGAATACTACTGTAGAAGGATGGATGAGGAGAACTCCCCCGGATTTTATTTTCTGTCCTAAATTAAGCCGGTATATTACCCACCAGCTGAGGCTGAATAATGCCCAAGAAGCACTTGAACGGTTTTTCGGAATTTTTGATATTATGAAATCCAGACTGGGTCCTGTGCTTATACAATTGCCTCCAGGATTGCGCTTTGAAGGTAATAAAGTACGAAGTTTTTTCAACATACTTAACCAGTATTACGGTGAATACCGGTTCGCACTCGAAATCCGGCATAAATCGTGGATTACTGATGAAGCTTTCAAAATACTTGAAGAAAACAGGATAGCCTTTACAATTGCAGATTCGGGTGAGCGATACCCATATTATGAAACAACAACTACCGATTTTGTTTATTTGCGTTTTCATGGCAACGGCCAGTTGTATGCTTCTGATTACAACCCGAATGAATTGACCGAATATGCCCGGAAAATTGGGAAATGGTTAGAGGAAGGAAAACAGGTGTGGGTTTTTTTCAATAACGACATCCATGGTTATGCGGTTCAAAATGCAAGATCGTTGAATGAAAGAATGAAAGTAATGAAAGAATGAATGAATGAATGAATGAATGAATGAAAATGAATGAATGAAATCAGTTCTGGTCATCTCTTCATTATTTGTTTTACAATGCGTGCAGGCTCAGTTGACAGATGTAATGAGCACTCTCAAAGCCTTTACTCCTGATACTGCCAGCGGATGGAAAAAAAACGTCACACTTTCACTGAATATTTCCCAGGCTTCGCTGACAAACTGGGCTGCTGGTGGAAGAAATTCCTTATCTGTAAACGGTTTATTTACAATGGACCTTAATTACAGGGCAGTTAATATAAACTGGGATAATTCATTTGAAACGGGCTACGGCATAATGAACCAGAGCGACGGAGGAGGTTTTATAAAAACGGATGACCGGATCAATGCAGCTACAAAATTCGGTTATAAAGTATTTGACAAATGGTATTTTTCAGGATTGCTTTCCTTAAAAACCCAAATAAACACAGGGTACTATTATCCGAATGACAGCGTTGTCATTTCACGATTCATGTCGCCGGGATATTTTGTAGGAGCAATAGGATTCGATTTTAAACCAACCGATTATTTTTCAGCATTCTTTTCCCCGGTAACATGCAAAACTACATTTGTTCTGGACAAAGCACTGGCTGATTCTGGTTCTTACGGCGTAACCCGTGGTCAAAGGTCACGGAGCGAGGTAGGCGGCTTTATAAGAATGCTATACAGGAAAGACCTTGTTGAAAATGTATCTGTAGATATGAGGACTGATTTTTTTTCAAACTACCTGAAGAAACCAGAAAATATTGATATTGATTGGGAACTGAGATTGTCATTGAAAATAAATAAGATTATGAGCGCGTCAATATCAATGAATATGCTTTACGATGATGATGTAAAGCTCGAAATTGACAGTGATCGTGATGGGATCGTTGATCACAGGGGCCCGAGGGTTCAGTTCAAGGAACTGTTCGGGGTTGGTTTTGTATTGAAGTTTTAAACAAAAGGTGTGGAAATTCCACACAACCTACTGTAGAATCTACACAAGAATTCCCATTAAACGTAATACTTCTTCTGATTTTAAAAATATATCATATTGAATACTTGATAGTTATCTGAATTGCCAAAATAATGAGATTTTATGGCATGAATATTTCAATTACCCCCATGACAATCAAAGTTCAAATTAAACACATATATGTTATGAAAAAAATAATGATGTTAGCAGTTGCAGCGGCTCTTCTTGGAATAAGTGCCCCTAATTTTGGCCAGGGTGCTGGTTCCGGTTCAGGTTCTTCAGGTGCCGGTACAGGTACCACGAGCCCTTCATCATCTTCATCATCAACCCAGGATGACGATAATGCAGGTACAGGCTCTTCAGGATCATACGGAACAGGTTCACAGTCAGGCTCAGGAACGGGTACTTCAACGGGTACTTCAGGTTCTTATGGAACCGGCTCACAGTCGGGTACAGGAACTGGCAGCAGTACAGGAACCGGAACTTCAGGTTCATACGGAACCGGTTCACAGGGTACTGGTACAAGTGGTAGCAGCACAGGAACCAGTGGTTCAGGAACCTACCAAAACAGGCAGGGTACAGGAACCAGCGGTAGCGGTACTGGCACAAGCGGTTCAGGTACAGGAACCAGCAGTGGTTCAAGCACATCAGGATCGTCAGGAAGTATGGGTACTGGCAGCAGTTCAAGTTCAATGAGCCAATACAATGAAGAAGTAAAATCTTCAGAACTTCCTTCCGCAGTAACCAGGGCAATCAATGAAAAATATCCTGGTTATAAAACCGATAAAGCCTTTAAAGCAAGTGACGGAACCTATAAAGTTACTGTAAGCAAAGGTGACGAAAAACAGACCCTTTTCTTTGACGAAAGAGGCGAATCTGTAAAAATGCAGAAATAAGCTGATCTAAATTCGCAACCAAGCCTTACTTAAGTCAGTTATTGGTAAGGAAATTGACTCACCTCTGTCGCAGGAGACATCCTGGGACAGAGGTTTTTTTTTACAAAAAAAGATAAAATGTTTTAAGCCTCTTGAACTAAATCACTACCGGTGAGGTTTACCATTTGCATTGCAGTAGAATTTTAATATAAGTTATTAATGGCCACGATTTTGATTATTGATGATGATGTCACCTTCTGCCTGATGCTTAAAACACTGCTCGAAAAAAATAATTATGATGTAACCAGCGTGTTTTCCCCGATAGAAGCAAGGAGAATTATTAAGGAAAGGCATTTTGATGTGGTTTTGTCCGATATGCGTATGCCTGAGATGAGCGGTCTTGAACTGATCCTTCCTATAAAAAAGGCATGGCCACAAACCCAGATCATATTGATGACAAGTTACGCCGATATTACCACAGCCATTAAATCAATCAAGCAGGGAGCTTTCGATTATATATCAAAACCGCTGAACCCTGATGAATTGCTCAGCCTGATTAAAGAAGCCTTAAAGTCTGACGGGCAGAACTCTAATCCGCAGAAATCAAAAGAGCCGGATGATGACTACATCGAAGGAGTTAGTAAAACGGCGCATGAGATGAATGAAATAATCGACCTGGTGGCTCCTACTCCCATGTCGGTGCTTATAATAGGCGAAAGCGGTACCGGGAAAGAATATATTGCCCGCCTTATCCACAGGAAAAGTCCCCGGAAAAATTTCCCGTTCGTCGCCGTCGATTGCGGTGCCATACCCAAAGAACTCGCCACAAGCGAATTCTTCGGACATGTTAAAGGTTCATTCACAGGTGCAATTGCAGACAAAACTGGCTATTTTGAAATAGCAAACGGGGGAACTCTCTTTCTCGATGAAATCGGGAACCTTCCTTATGATACACAGGTTCAGTTGTTAAGAGCTCTGCAGGAGCCTGTTATACGGCCGGTGGGAAGCACACGGTCAGTAAAAGTAAATATCAGGATAATTACGGCTACAAATGAAGACCTTACGGAAGCTATGGAAAGAGGAACTTTCAGGAAAGACCTTTATCACAGGCTGAATGAATTCAGGATTGAAGCGCCCCGTCTCGCCCATCGCCGTGCCGACATTATGCACTTTGCAGGCTATTTTCTGAAACAGGCGAATAACTATCTCGGAAAATCGGTGGAAGGATTTGATGACGAAACTGAGAATGTTTTTGAACATTATGAATGGCCGGGAAACCTGAGAGAATTGCGGAATGTGGTTAAGCGCGCCACATTGCTTGCTAAAGGCAACCAGATTACATTAAATGAAATACCGGCTGAAATTTATCAGAAACAATCGTTTAACAATCACCACGTGGCTTATAATAACCCTGTAAATGAACCTGAACGAATTATAAAAGCCCTTGAGGCTTCCGAATTCAATAAAAGCAGGGCTGCAAAACTGCTGAATATCGACAGGAAAACTCTTTACAATAAGCTTAAGCTTTACAATATAAATGCACCTGAAAAAAACTGAATCAGCGAATCAGAATACCCTGCTCTTCACAGAATAAATCAATGAATGACTCAATCCGGGCGGCAGTTTCTTTTGCAAGGTCAGCCCATTGGTTATCGTTTAAATTATAATCGGGACTTCGTTCGATGACCAAAAGATTATTCACAATATCCCATGCCTCAAGCTGGCGGAACATGGCGAGCATTTTATGGGCAAGTTCACCGAGAGATTTCCTGTCATGCTGGCCGGTCAGGTGATTGAACAGGTTGAGATGTTCAAAACTGGTTTCAACAAAAGATACCAGTATCTTATGAATGCTTTCTTCATCATTCAGGGCGAACTGCTTTATCTGGTCGAGATTGTATGGGGTTGAAACAGGTATGGAACCATTTTTTTCAATGCTTCTTTCTATTATATCTTTTCTTACTTTATCCTTTCCAAGGGCCCTATCAATTGCCTTAAGCAATGCATGGGCAGGGAAAGGCTTTTTAAGACACGCAGACAGGTCTACATTGCTGAAATCAGGAGAATCCTGCCCTGTAACGGCAATTACAGGTATCTTCTTTCCATTTTTGCGCTGAAGATAAGCCAGCAAATCCAGTCCATTCATATTGGGCATTTGAATATCCGTAATGATCAATTCCGGAACCGAATGCTCCATTATACGAATGGCCTGAAGGGCAGAATTACACCGGATAACCTGCATTCCCGCTTTTTCAATTGTCTCTGATGTCATTTCAAGAAAGACTTCATCATCATCAATAACCATGATTTTGCCAGTACTTACAAGTGATTGCAAAGGCACGGCCTCATACTTATTCATTTCTTCAACCGGCAACTGCGACCGGTCAAGTGCAAGAATAACTGTAAAACGACTTCCGGAACCCGGCGTACTTTCAAGGGAAATTGAACCTTTAAGAAGCTTAACAATCCGTTGGGCAATGCTTAAACCAAGCCCGACACCTTCATTCTTTAATCCTTCTTTAGATTCAAGTCGGGTAAATTCATTGAAAATAATTTTGCTGTCATTTTCAGAAATTCCTACTCCTGTATCGGATATTTCAAACCTGAGAGTATCGGATGAATTCTCATGCTTTTCAATTAACACATTCACCTGAACGCTCCCCTTTGACGTATATTTTATTGCATTTGATATCAGGTTTCCAAGTACCTGCTTTATCCGTAAAGGATCGTTAATGTATACAGCCGGACCTTCAATATGGTCAAAAACTGAAAATTCGAGATTTTTTGTAACAGCCAGCGGGTAAAAGGTATCATATAATTCATTTGTGAGAGAATGAATGCTGAAAGGCACCGGTTCAATTTTCATCTGCCCGGTTTCGAGCCTCGTAAAATCAGCAAGATCACTGATCATTTTCAGAATATGATCAGCGGCCTTATTGATACTCTCCAGGTAATGCCTCTTTTTATCTTTATCTTCCGATTCATGTAATAAACGCGCATAACCTGTGACAGAAGCAACCGGTGATTTCAAATCATGTGTAATGCTGAGCATGAATTGCTCCTTTGTTTTGAGGAGCGAATCTGAAAACGCTTTTGCCTGTTCAAGTTCAAAGCGGTAATGCTGACTTTTTGTAATATCTTTAAGAATAAGTGTAATGAAGAATACAATGACAACCAATGCAAGGGCACCCAGAGCAATCAGGTACCAGGTTGTAAGCCTTATCCTGTCCTGCAATGATTGAAGTTCGGTAAGAGAGTTGACGAAAATATCTTTTTCAAAAATGGTCAGCATTTCACGTAACTGAAGCATAATAGTGCGGTCGTTGGCCAGAACGGCGCTTTCCTTTTTATTGAGTAGTTCTTCACTGTTCCTGCTTTCATTTCTAAGATCAGCCAGAATGGATGACAAGAACTGTATCACAGAATCAGCGGCATTGAATTCATTTGTGACCGTATCAATCTGAATTATCGGGGGTGACTTACTGAAAGTAGTCGAAGAATCTGTTGTATCAGGCTGGTTAAATGCATCCAAAAGCCTTTCAAGAAACTTCATCTTTTTAAGTGTGCTTTCCTTCTTATTCGTAATTGCACCGCGTTTGCTAAGCATCGAGGAGATTGAGTCACGGTTATAATTGAACCGGCTGAGCGCTTTTTCATACATGTCGGCGGAAGTATTCCTCTTGATCAGGATGAGTTCACGGAAGTTTCTTCTTTTCATTTCGAGCAGGCTCAGTATGCTGTCGGTATGAAACTTCTCGGCCGGGTTATCAGCCAACACAGATAACGAATCAAACTGCAAATGAATCGCATCCATGAGCTTCTCGTAATTCTCATAATGTACTGTATTGCCGGTTTGCGAATAGGTTCTTTCAAGCGATTCAGCCTGGTAAAGGTTTGTAAGTACCGAATTGAAATACAAGATCTTATTATTCAGTTTACTTATCCTCGTTTTATTTTCTGAATACAGAAGAATTTCGGAATAAATAAGCCACACAGTAAATGCGGCAATTCCAGTCAGAAATAAGTAACCAAGCAGGATTTTTGTTTTAACCGTTTCCCGGGGAGGCTTTCGCATTAACCAACAGTAGTTTTACCATTTCAGATAATAACACGTCCCTCACTTAAAAGTTCTGCAATAATTTCACCAAATTTGTATAAAACAGTTATTATGAAAAGATCTGCAGTTGTTTTTGGTGCAACAGGTATGGTAGGAACAGCGCTTGTAAGAGAACTGGCGCTCAACAATGAGTACGAACGGGTGATGGCTGTTGTACGCAAGGATACCGATCTTCACTTTTCAAAAGTAGAAACCTTAATTCTCAGGGATTTTAACAATCTTCCTGATCATAAGAGAAAACTGGGAGCCGATGACTATTTCTGTTGCATTGGAACAACAATAAAAACAGCCGGATCACAGGATGCCTTTAAAATGGTTGACCTTGGAATTCCTTTACGGATTGCAGAAATCGCTCAGGATATGTCAATTCCCAATCTCATTGTGATTTCTTCAGTCGGTTCTGATCCGGGATCAAAGAATTTTTACCTGAGAACCAAAGGTGAAATGGAATATGCTGTCAGGAATAAATACAAGGGAAATTTGAAATTTATCCGGCCTTCCCTTTTAATGGGAAAAAGAAATGAAACCCGTTTCGGCGAGAAAGTTGCCATATCCATGATGAAAGCTATGGGTTGGATATTTGTCGGCCCTCTGAAAAAATACAGGGGGGTCGATGCCGGTTTGGTGGCCAAAGCCATGATAAAGGCCACGAAACTTCCGAAAGAAAAGTTTTATGTAGAATCCAACGAATTGTTTTCCAGTGATATTTGAATACTTATTGGAAATTAAGGTGTTTTGTTTGTTATTTCTCTGAACGGGTCCAACCCCGGTAAAACAAATCCAAACAGAAGAGTTCATGGACAATTTGAATTATGGTGTTGTAGGCAACTGCAGAAGTGCAGCACTTATATCACAGTATGGTAGCATTGACTGGTGTTGTATGCCTGATTTTGATTCTCCTTCAGTGTTTGCAAGGCTTCTCGACTATGAAAAAGGCGGGTATTTCAGCCTGGAAGTTAATGACAGTTATACAATTAACCAGAAATATATTAATAATACCAATGTTCTCAGGACAAGCTTTTCTTCTCCGGAAGGTGCCTTTGATATCATTGATTTTATGCCCCGTTACCAGATAACTGACCGCGAGTATTTTCGCCCAGCAGAAATTCACCGTCTGATTCAGCACATTTCCGGAAAACCAAAAGTGAGAATACAGTATAACCCGATTCTTAATTATGCCCGAGACCCGGTTGCCCATGTCATACAGGACGATCATATCAGAACTTATTCAACTGACTGGCCGACCGATTGCATTTACCTGTATTCGAGTTTTGATCTGAATGATATCCTTGAAAAAAGAGAAATCGAAATTAATTCGGACCATTACCTCCTGGTTTCCTATAACCAGAAAGTCATAGACATGGATTTGAACCGTGTTTATCTTGAGTTTCACAGAACAAAAGTTTACTGGTTGAACTGGACAAACCGGTCGAAGAAATTCAAAAGCTACAACGAATACATTCAGCGCAGCCTTCTTGTATTGAGAATCATGTCGTATGATTCAACAGGAGCCATATTGGCGGCACTTACAACCAGCCTCCCTGAAACCATCGGCGAAGTGAGAAACTGGGATTACCGATTCTGTTGGCTGCGCGATGCATCCATGTCGGTTGACACTCTCCTGGGAATGGGACATTATAATGCTGCCCGCCGGTTTCTCGGATTCATTATGCGAATCCTGAAATCAAAAAGTGATACCTTCATGATTATGTACGGAATCAGGGGTGAAAGAGACCTCACCGAAACCGAACTGTCCAATTTGTCGGGATATGAAAACTCAAGGCCTGTAAGAGTGGGAAATGCCGCTTACCTGCAAAAGCAAAATGACGTTTTTGGATACCTCCTGAATGTTATTCACCGCTATTACGAATATTTTGCAGGAACTCTTGATGAAATAGAGGATATCTGGGAAATAGTCCGAAATATAATTCAGACTGTTACAACTCACTGGGAAAAGCCTGATAAGGGAATCTGGGAATTCCGAGGCGAAGGCCGCCATTTTGTATTTTCAAAAGTAATGAGCTGGGTGGCTATGGACCGTGCAGCCAAAATTGCCAGGCTCCTTCATAAGAATTCATATGCCGACGACTGGCAGGGCCTGGCAACCGAAATCAAAGCCGATATTTATAAGAACGGATGGAATGAAGAACTGCAGACTTTTACCCAGTCGTATGAAAGCACCAGTTTGGATGCCTCCCTGCTGTTAATTGCAGAATATGGCTTTATAACAACCGAAGATGAGAAATTTACGAAAACAGTCACTGCCGTTAAGGATGCCCTGTTTTATAATGGTCTGATGTACCGGTATACAACCATGGATGATTTCGGCAAACCCAAATCAGCGTTTACGATTTGTACTTTCTGGCTTATCAAAGCCCTGTATAACACCGGACGAAAAGACGAAGCAGAGAAAATATTCAATGACCTGCTCTCTTGTTCAAATCACGTGGGACTTTTCAGTGAAGATATTGATTTTCATAATCGCAGGCTTCTCGGCAATTTTCCACAGGCTTATTCACACCTGGCGCTTATAAGCACAGCCTCATTGTTCTCAGAAGAAAAAATCACCTCACGATTCATTAAACCCTGATCAGAAAGTTACCGACAACCCGGCATATAAATTCCGGGGCATACCCGGGTAAAAATAGCGTGGCTCACTTCCATTCACTGAAAGAGCATTAACAACAAGCATTGAGGCATAAGCTGAATCTGTAATATTATTCAGTCCAGCATAAAGCATTGATTTCAGCTTACCTCCCTGTGTGAATTGTACATTCACCCTTGCATTGAGAACGGAATATGATCCATACACCAGTGTATTGGCATCATTAAGATATTGTTTTCCCGAACTTTTCATTTCAGCAGCAATTTGAACTTTTTCTACAGGCAGCCATTCAAGTTGAATTGAAGTGGCACAGGCAGGAATGCCGGGCAGAATATTACCTTTAAAATCAATTCCGTTGTCTGAAAATTCAAGGAAATGATTCATCGATCTTGTAAAAGAGCCGGACAGGGATAGATTTCCCGGAAATGAATTATGTTGCAGGACTAAAATGCGACTCGATAATTCAATACCATAATGGCGTGTTTTTCCTGCGTTGATACCCGTAAAAACATCTTCTGACAATCGTTTGGTTACAAGCAAATCACTCAGATCGATCCTGTAAACAGCTATGTCTGCTGAAATCCGGTTATGAACCAGATTAAGACGGGTACCGGCCTCAATTTGCCATCCTTTTTCATGCTTAATATTCCGGTTAACATCACCTTGCGGAAGAAGAGTCTCATCAGGTGAGGGCAATGAAAAGCCATGACCTGCTGAAGCATAAAAAGCGATTTCCGGAATCGGGTTATAATTAACTCCAAACCGGGGTGAAACTATCAATGGGAAATTCCTTTTACCAGACTGATCGCCGTTTTCAGGATACAGGTCATTAAGCCTGTAACGAATATAATTCATGGCACCAGCGACAGAAACTGTGAGACCCGGAAGAGGTTTTTGGTAGCTTATAAAGTAAAGGTTTGCATGATTCCTGTTTTCACGGTTACGGTTTATCCTGAAATCGTTTGTATCAAGATTCCACCTGTACTGCTCCGTTATCCATTCAAATCCGACAAGCCAGTCCGATTTCGCACGGTGAACTGTAAATTTCTCGCGTATCCCGGCGCCTGTCGATTCATCATCCAGGTTATTAAAAGGTCTCTTCTCGTAACTGTCAATTCCTTTGGCAAAAAGAATGAATTTGTTTGTTGTTTTGTCTGATATTCTACTGTTAATTGCTATTCCTGCAACAGCCCTTACATATTTTTTAAATCCACCGGATTTCTTCCAGTTTTCAGCGGCTGACCCCGGCTTTGTCTTGAATAAAGTCAATCCCAGTGAAGAAGGTAATTCACTGTTCACACGGTTTAACAGAAAAAGAAAATCAATTCTCCTTCCCTTTCCAGCCAGCAGCAATGAAGAGCGATCATACGTGCTGTTATCTCTCCAGCCCTGTGAATGCAGGTTGGCCAGGCTTGACCATACGGCTGAATTCTTTGAATAAAAAGAATGACTTGCGCTGAATCGTGAGGTATTAAAGCTGCCATAACGGGCATTTACCGTTGTATTGTTTTCATTTACGTCAGGAGTATACACATTTATGCTTCCTCCAAGTCCTGAGCCATAAAGCGCTGAAGAAGGGCCTTTGACAATTTCAATGCGTCCTGTGTTTTCCGGTTCTATTTCTTCAGGTGAAGAAAGGCCGTCTGAAGAGGTTAAAGGAATATCATCCAGGTAAAACCGGATCCTGTTTGTATTATATGGCGTACGGCTTCCCATTCCCCTGATTACAATCCGGTTGGTTGTGTAAGTACCGGATTGAGCAGTCACACCGGGCATTGAGTTTAAAACCGAGAACAGCTGGGTGTTATCCGATTCCTGAAAATCCCTGCCGGTGATTACTGAAATACTTCCGGGGATTGAACGAAAAGCGGAACTTACCTGGTAAGCACTTACTTTTACTTCATCCAGAACAAAGGTTGAATCGGCAAACTGAGCGTATATATCCGGTATTGTGAAGAAAAGTAAAAGAGGGAAAAAAAATGCGACCGGCTTCATTATTAAGTTTATGCAATAACCTCTGGGAAGATGTTTTTGTTTAAAACACGGGGTACACAACAAATAGAAAAAAGATATGTTTATATAACTGCAATTAAGTTTTTATTGTAATGAGAAAGTTAAAAGTGCAGGTGCAGACGTCAATCGACGGTTTTATTGCAGGGCCTGGTGGCGAAATGGATTGGATGGTCAGAAATTGGGATAACGAACTCAAGAAATATGTATTTAATCTCACCAGACCCGTTGATTGTGTCATAATGGGACGCAACCTTGCCCACGGGTTTATAGATACCTGGCAAAACCGCCTGAATGATGCCTCGGCCTCTGACACTTTTGCAAAAAAAATGGTTGAAACCCCGAAGGTTGTATTTTCTAAAACAATGGAAAACAATCCCTGGAAGAATACCCGGTTGGTAAGCGGAGATTTAAGGGATGAGATTATCAGGCTTAAACAAATGAAGGGAAGGGATATAATTGCCTATGGCGGCGTAACCTTTCTTTCATCGCTTATTGAAACCGATCTGATTGATGAATACAATATTTTTGTAAATCCAGTAGCGCTCGGTAAAGGAAGATCACTGTTCTCTTCACTTGAAAATAAACTTAACCTGCAGCTTGTATATTCCACGTCATTTGACTGCGGTATTACCGCATTGTGTTATGTAAAGCCTTTTAAGGAGCAGAATTCAGAGAATGCTGCCGTAACTTCAAATATTCAGTCAGAGAAATAATTTCAATATTCCGAATCAATTAGTATTTTCGTTGAGACTAACATATTTCTCAATGAAAAAGCTTTCATTACTGGTGTTCAGGGCATTTCTCATGCTGTTCTTTTTATATTCGTCATTTTATACCTGTTCCGCACAGGTCACTGTTCCAACCCAAAAATATGACTGGAAAAGTGTTCAGTATGCAGGGGGCGGTTTCGTTGACGGATTTGTATTTCATCCTGCCGAAAAAAATCTTTGCTATTGCCGGACCGACATGGGAGGTGCTTACAGAAGAAACCCGGTTACAATGAGATGGGAACCTCTCCTTGACTGGATATCCTATGACGACCGCAACCTGATGGGAGTTGAAAGCATAGCGCTTGATCCGCAGAATCCTGATAAACTTTATATTGCATGCGGCACCTATACAAATCCCGGCACACCCAACGGAGCTATTCTACGGTCGGACGACAGGGGAAAGACTTTCAAACGGGCCGATGTGCCTTTCAAGATGGGAGGCAACGAAGATGGCCGGGGCAATGGTGAAAGACTTGCAGTTGATCCTAATAACTCCTCCATACTTTATTTTGGAACACGGAATGCCGGTTTGTGGAAAAGCAATGACGGAGCAGCAACATGGACAAAAGTTGAGAGTTTTCCTTCGGTTGAAGAAAAAGCACCTTCCAGGATGCATGACCAGGATAGTATAACCCGGTGGTTACGGATGAACCGCGGATCAGGGATTATTTTTGTGTTGTTTGACAGTAAAAGTGGTAAAAAAGGAAAAGGCAGCCAGGTTATCTATGCCGGCGTATCGCTGATGAACAGGGAAAACCTGTTGGTAAGCCGTGATGCCGGAAAAAGCTGGGAACCGGTAAAAGGACAACCTGTTGCATACAGGCCTACCCATGCGGTAATGGCCAAAAACGGTTCTCTTTATATTACTTATGGTAACATGCCAGGACCGTCAAGAATGACGGACGGCGCAGTATGGAAATATGATCCGCATTCTTCCGCCTGGACCGATATAACACCAGATCATCCCGATCCCAAAACAAGAGCTTTTGGTTATGCGGGTATTGCCGTACAGAGTGATAATCCTGATATTCTGATAGTAAGCTCATTTAATCGCTACCAGGTTGATAACGGTGAAGATATATTCCGCAGTACCAATGGCGGTAAGTCATGGAAACAGGTGTTTGCCAACGGGGGAAAAATTGAATCAAAGGCCGCTCCATACACCGCACATACAGGTATTCACTGGCTCTTTGATCTTGAAATCGATCCTTTTAATCCCGATCACGCCCTGTTTACAACCGGTTACGGTGGACATGAAACATTTAACCTCACTGATCTCGATGCGGGTAAGCCAACTACATGGCAGGTTCTGAGCACAGGAATTGAAGAAACAGTTCCGCTTGAATTGCTGAGTCCTTCAAAAGGCGCCCAGGTCATCACTGCAATCGGTGATTATGGCGGTGCCGTTCATTTTGATCCTGACATTGTGCCTGACGATAATTTTTCTAATCCCCGATTCGGAAACACAAACGGTATAGCATGCGCAGAAAACAACCCCGATATAATCGTGAGGGTAGGCCGCGCCACAGGAGATAACCCGGGTAAAACTATAGGGTATTCAACCGATGGGGGAAAAACATGGAGTCCTGCAAATGTTCCTGAACCCGGAGCCTCACTGGGTGATATAGCCGTTTCAGCTGACGGTGAAACCTGGATCTGGTCGCCTGATCCTGTGAATGAAGGTTTTGGTCAGAACCGCAGGTTTCAGCAATTTCCCGTATACCGAACCACTGATAAAGGATCCACATGGACCAAATGTTCCGGAATTCCTGAAAGCACGAGGGTTGTGGCCGATCACATGAATCCGATGCTTTTCTATGCCTGTGATGTGCTCAGGGAAAAATGGTATATAAGCTTAGACGGAGGAGTGACCTTTGAAGAAAAGACCCTTTCTCTACCCGGAGGTATTACAACAAGAGGCTACAGGGCCGACAACAGGGGTGGCCAGGACCGTATTTACAGCACTCCGGGTAAAGAGGGTGAAGTTTGGGTTGCAGCATTCGACGGATTGTATCGTTCCACCAACAGGACAGATTTTATTAAAACCAACGGGGTAAGTGAAATTCATGCTTTTGGATTCGGGAAAAGCGCTCCGGGAAAAGATTACCCTGCACTTTATCTTATAGGAACCATCAATGGAATGCGAGGAATATTCAGGTCAGACAGCGCAGGAGAAAACTGGGTAAGAATTAACGATGATCAGCACCAGTGGGGACTATTATTGCATATAACAGGGGATCCGAAGAAATATGGAAGGGTGTATGTGGGCACACACGGTCGGGGTACACTTTACGGTGATCCTGAATGACAATTATCTTGAATGGATATAGTTGTAGTCTTTAATAACGGCCTGCAAAAATTTCTCGGGACTAAGTTCTGAATCTACGCCCATTTTCATTGACAGTGCTGTCTTTGCTTTTTGTGCCATTTCAATGGATTGCTCACTGGAATAGGAATCGGTTAAATATTCAATTACATCACGTGCTGTGTAAATGTCTGAATCCGATAATTTAAAAACCTGTGAAAAAAGGGGAACGTAATTTTTAGGAATTGAAGTATACAGTGTTTCCGTGAATTCTTTTTCCTTCAACCTGATAACTGTTGTATTGGCTGCCATATCACCTAACCGCTGACCTTTTTTGTTAAGAATAACGGTTATACAGGATATACTGCCAAATAAAAACCATATATCTACAATTCTGAAAATCCACCGGATCAGCGTAGTAACAAAATCTGCTTCAGTACCGTCTATTTTCACCACTTTTATCTTCACTATCTTTTTCCCCCAGCTCTGTCCATCCATTGCCATTTCACTCACAAAGTGATAAAAGGCAGGGGGGCCGAATACAAACAGCATAAACACAGTTGAAGTATTATCAATTATTCCTGAAAACAACAGCATTAACATCATATAAGCAAAACAAAACGCATAGTCAATTACCGAAGCCAATATCCTCTCCCCTACACTTGCAGGAGTTTGTTCGATAGCAATGTTTTGTGAAGTCAGTATTGCAATATTGTCCATAAAATGTGCCCGCGGGAATGTAAAATTGAAAAACTTTTTGATATCTTACGAATGTATTCGAATCAGGTTAACATTAATGAACGAAATTCGTTTTCTTCATACCAATCAACATCACTGGAAGGAATTCGAAGAGCTTTTGGAAACTGGTTATCAGTCAAATCCTGATCAGATTTCGGACTTGTATATCCGCCTGACCGATGATCTTTCCTATGCCCGGACTTATTTCACCAATTCGCCGGTTAACGGTTATCTTAATAACCTGGCTCAGAAAGCTCATCGTCTCATATATCAGAACAAACCGGTAAAAAGCAACCTGTTTGTACATTTCTGGAAAACCGAATATCCAACCATTGTAAAGGGTTCTTACAGGGAAATTACTGTGTCTTTTTTAATTCTGCTTCTTGCCTCAATGACTGGGTGGCTTTCAAACCTGTTTGATCCTGAATTCGCGCGGATCATAATGGGTGACCACTACATAAACATGACCCTGGCTAACATTGAGAAGGGTGATCCTCTTGCCGTTTATAAAAGTATGAACCAGGTGGATATGTTCCTGGGCATTACATTAAATAATATTTATGTTGCATTCCAGGCTTTTGTCTGTGGTTTGTTCACACCGCTGGGAACTGGAATGATCCTCTTAAAAAACGGTATAATGCTGGGAACCTTTCATAGTTTTTTAATGCAGAAAGGTTTTAGTTTTGAGACCATTTCAACCATCTGGATCCACGGAACAATTGAAATATTTTCTATCATCGTTGCCGGAGCAGCAGGTATTATCCTTGGAAAAGGAATCGTTTTTCCAGGCACCTACAAACGTTCGGTGTCATTCAGAATGGGTGCATTAAAAGGCATAAAACTGGTAGCCGGCCTTATACCGTTCTTCATTGTGGCCGGTTTTCTTGAAGGTTTTATTACCCGATACACGCATGCGCCTTTCGTGCTCAGGCTTTCAATAATCATTTTATCAGCTGTCATCCTTGCTTATTATTTTTTCATTTACCCCAATACTTCACAATTTAAAAACCCTTATTATGGAAAACAATCCGGTTAATTTTAAAAGTATCCGCGATTTCGGAGAAATCTTTAATTCCACTTTTACCTTTATTGGTGAAGAGTTTAAACCACTCGGAAAGGCAATACTTTTGTATGCCATGCCCTTCCTGATTATTGCTTCAATAATTGGCGTTGTTTTTGGAATTCAGTCACAACAATTAATGAATTCCTATAATTTACAAAACTCGACAGATCTCTCGGAATCACTATCCATGGTGGGTCAGGCATATAAATATATTTTCCTGATGATGATGATTTATATGGTTGGAATGAGTGTTCTCCAATGCACCATCATGGGATATATTAAGCTTTATATCGAAAAAGGAAAAGGAAATTTTACAACCGAAGAAGTATGGAATGAAGTTAAATCCAGGATATTTCCCGTTCTTGGAATATCACTCATATGTTTTATTCTCATAATAATTGGTACTATTTTCTGTATTATACCAGGAATCATCCTCGCCGTGTCTTTATCCCTCATTCTGCCTGCCTATTTTTATGAACAGAAAGGTTTTGGAAACTCGTTTAACCGCAGCTTTCAGCTAACCGCCCAAAAATGGTGGCTTACATTCGGGTTGATGATCGTCTCTTACATACTCGTGTATATGATTAGTTTGTTGCTTTCTATCCCTTCAATGCTCATGGGATTCAAAACACTATTTGCCCTAGCGAGTCATGCCGAGGTGCATATTTCGACCGGCTACTATATTCTTAATTCTATTACTCAGCTTGTCACTTATGTTCTTATTTCAATTCCGCTGATCATTCTAATATTCAACTATTTCAGCCTGGTTGAATTAAAGGACAGGCCTTCATTACAGGAAAAAATAGATCAGATATCATAACATGATCCGTAAGGTCCTGTTAATCTGTTTTTTTGCTGAAATCATTTTCTTCGGTCAATTGAAAGCCGGGGATTCTGTTTCCGTCAGCCCGGTGAAAGCTTTTTTCCCGGAAAACGGGATCAGAATCCCTTCCGAAAACAGGATCAACGAAATTCTAAAGGATAAAAAGTATGATTATGGTGAATTTTATAAACCTCCTGCCAAGACAGGTATTTTAGCAAGGCTTTTGCGTTGGATCGTAAAAATGATCGGCTTCGGAATGAAAGCATTCAGTTATTGGCCGGTTGGGTTCAGAATACTGATTATTGTAATTCTGATATTATTGATTTATGTAATCGCCACAAAAACAAAATTATACAGGCTATTCTATTTCGAAAAACAAAAAGAAAATGTGTATTTCCGGGAAATAAGCCTGCCTGATGAATTCGATTTTGAAAAGGCAATTTCTGAAGCAATAGCCCTGAATAAATACAAAGACGCCATCCGTTTTTCTCATTTGAAATTGCTGAAAGACCTCAATAATAGCCGAAAGATTCAATTATCAGCTGAAAAAACGAACAGGGATTATTCATTTGAAATAGGTGATTCTTTGACGAGGCAAAAATTCCTCAGGCTCACTGACATTTATAACCGGGTATGGTACGGCAAATATGATTTGAGCAGAACTGAACTGGACTCTGTGTTACCTGAATTTGCTGAATTTAATACAGACTTATATGTTCAGGATTAAAAAGAAACATATAGTCTTTATTCCGGTCCTACTCTTTGCAATGCTTATTGTAATCAAGCATATGCAACCTGAACAGGTCGACTGGTCAGTAAGCTTCAGCGGATACAAAAAAATTCCTTACGGGTGCAGCGTGACAAGGCTCTTATTGAAGGACATATTCACGGGATCCTCCATTGATGAAAATAACAGCAGCTTCTTTATTTCACTCAAGAAATCAGGTGATAACAAAAGAAATCTTGTTGTTGTTACAACAGATTTCTATCCCGATTCACTTGACTTACAGGCTTTGCTTCATTTCGTTTCCAAAGGAAACAATGTTTTTATGTCGGCCTTTTCATTTTCTGAGGAATTGTGTGATACACTGGGGATAAAGGATAACGAGACTACTCTTGATACCTCGGTCCTTAAAAAGTATCCTGAAAAATTGCACCTGGCGTACTATGCTGATGATTCTGCATTTCATTTTTCAAGGCGGATGTCGGAACATTATTTTATGAATATCGACTCGGCTGATCACGTTATTGTTTTAGGCACTGACCGGTTTGAAAGGCCTGACTATATTATGACTGAATTCGGAAAAGGTAAAATATTCATGCATTGTGAGCCATTGGCCCTTACCAATTATCATATCCTTTACAGCAATCATCAATATGCTGCCGCTGTGCTGTCGGCAATGCCTGTTTTACCTGTTATTTGGGACCAGTTTTACAAACCCGACCGGGTTATTGATGCTTCACCCATGAGGTATATCTTAAGTGAAAAATCTCTTCGCTCAGCCTGGTATCTGATAACCTTTACCATCCTGGTATATTTGATATTCGGTGCAAAAAGGAGACAGCATGCCATTGAAATAATAGATCCACCTCAGAACTCATCGCTTGAATTCATCAAATCAATCGGAAAGCTTTATTACAAAGGCCAGAATCATATCGATATCGCTAAAAAGAAAGTAATTTATCTCAGGGAATTTCTGAGAAACCGGTATGGATTTAGGTCAATCGATTTTTCAGAAGAAAACATAAAATCACTTGCTGAAAAGACAGGTGCAGGTATTGATCTGATTGATGAAATGCTGAGGCGTGCTGCATATACTGAAAAAAGTCTCGATCTTAATGCCGAAGAATTAATTCGAATCAATTTCCTGATAGAGGAATTTTATAAAAAGTGCAAATAATAAATCCTATGATTACTGAAGAGAATAATATCCTTGATTTTAAACCATTACAGGATGCCGTTAACCAGTTGAAGAATGAAATAGCCGAAATAATAGTAGGCCAGCATGAAATGATCGACATGCTTATTGCGGCTGTTCTTTCCAACGGACATGTATTACTTGAAGGAGTGCCCGGAATTGCCAAGACACTTACAGCTAAAGTGATGGCAAGGCTGATAAATGCCAGATTTTCAAGAATACAATTCACACCAGATCTGATGCCGTCGGATGTTACGGGGACATCGGTATTTAGTGCCAAAACATCATCCTTTGATTTTATCCCGGGGCCAATTTTTGCCAATATTGTCCTTATAGATGAAATCAACAGGGCCCCGGCAAAAACACAATCCGCCCTGTTTGAAGTAATGGAAGAAAGACAGGTCACCATTGACGGCAAGACATACCCGATGGAAAATCCGTTTCTCGTATTTGCCACTCAGAATCCGCTTGAACATGAAGGCACATACCGACTGCCGGAAGCCCAGCTCGACAGATTTCTTTTTAAAATTAACATAAACTATCCGAACCTGGCACAGGAAATTGAAATCCTTAAAAAGGCAAATGACCGCAAAGACATTAAGGAAACCGAATTAATAAAACCAGTCCTCTCAGGTATAGAGCTCACTTCGTATCAGCGTTCTGTCCGTTTCATACATATAGAAGAACAGCTAATCCGGTATATTGCAGAAGTTATCCAGAAGACACGAAATCATGCTTCAATCTATCTTGGAGGATCACCACGGGCATCTATCAATGTTCTTACAGCATGTAAAGCAATAGCAGCAATGAACGGCCGGAATTTTGTTATCCCTGAGGATATTCAGACAGTTCTTTACCCGGTATTAAATCACCGTATTTACCTTACTCCCGAGAAAGAACTGGAAGGACTTACAGAAAAGCAGGTGATTGAAGATGTGATTGCTTCAGTTGAAATACCACGGTGAAAGGTGAATAAGGTGTTTTCCATAATCAGCAATCTGTATATTGCACGTCGTTTTTACTATTCGGCTGTATTTCTCATTTTATTGTTTATTACCGGTTATCTGTATGACCCGCTTTTTTTAATGGCAAAGATCCTGCTTCTTGTTTTAACAGTATTTGTTTTCTTTGATTTATACCTTCTGTTTTTTACCCGCAGGGAGATTCTCCTGTTAAAAAGAGAATTACCGGATAAATTTTCAAACGGCGATATGAACCGGGTTAATATATATTTTAAAAATGTCCACGCATTTCCTGTTGATTTAATGTTGATTGATGAGATCCCTGTGCAGTTCCAGGTCAGAAATTTCTCGATAAGACATAGATTGGGCTCTCAACAGGAAAAACAGCTCGAATATACCTTGAGACCTACACTCAGGGGCGTACATACATTCGGCAGGACCCTGGCTTATGTGAAAAGTCCTTTGGCCTTGCTTGAGCGAAGGTGCGTTTTTAACAAAGAGGCCATCAATGTGCCCGTATATCCTTCTTTTCTGAATATAAGAAGATATGAGTTAATGGCTATTTCAAACACGTTAACGGATGCCGGAATTAAAAAAATCCGGCGAACGGGCCACCATACCGAATTTGAGCAAATACGGGATTATGTTGCAGGTGATGATGCAAGAACTGTTAATTGGAAAGCCACTGCGAAAAGGGGGAAATTGATGATAAACCAATACCGTGACGAACGTTCGCAGCAGGTGTACAATATAATAGATATGGGCCGCTTGATGAAGATGCCCTTTAATAACCTGTCATTGTTGGATTATTCGATAAATTCTTCGTTGATTATAGCAAATACAGCACTGTTTAAGCACGACAAACCAGGACTTATCACATTTAATACTGCGGTAAACAGCTTTATAGCAGCCGAAAGGAAAAGTAATACGCTTTTAACCATGCTTGAGGCACTGTACGACCAGCAAACCCGTTTCGCTGAATCGAATTATGAATTACTTTTTGCCTCGGTAAAAAAATTAATACCCCACAGAAGCCTGCTGATCATGTATACCAATTTTGAATCAATGGCTTCGCTTAAACGCCAGCTTCCCTATTTCCAGCGTATATCAAGAAGCCATCTTTTGCTTGTCGTTGTTTTTCTGAACACTGAAATTGAAGAATACAGAAAAAAGGAATCAGCCATGAATCTTGAAGCTATATATGATCAAACCATAGCTGAAAAATTCATTTATGATAAAGCTTTAATTACACGTGAATTGACAAAGCACGGTATTCTCTCTGTTCTGACACGGCCTGCTGATCTCACTGTTAATCTTGTTAATAAATATCTTGAGCTTAAAGACAGAGGATTGATTTAGGCAAAGATTATCCTTATAAAAAAGAGTACAAGCAAACCCAAACTGAAGGCGATCCGGATACTATTGCGGATCGACTTACCTGCATCGAATCTGAGATCAAAAATGATTTCAGAAAGTAAAAGCAAAGGCAAAAATACTACCAGGGGATTATAATGAATCGCCGATTCAGCATGAAACCGTAATGCAAGGAATGTGGCCCTTGTCATTCCGCAAAGCGGGCATTGGTACCCGGAGACATTTTTAAAGATACATAGTGATTTGCCGCCAAATACCCATGATTCAGGTAAAACGAGGAACAAGACAATTCCTGCGGTAATAAAATAATATTTCACCGGGATCTTCACATTCATACGGCAATATAACTATTATATTGAATTGAATATTCTTATATCGTTCCTTTTTAGTAAATTAGTATATTGATTCTCAATGGCCTCTGTTATTTACCCATGAAACAAACCTGCATAACAGTCGTGGGCCTTCTTATCATTCTTACCGGATGTCATCGATTCGGACCGTCGGATACTATATCAGTGCCTGGAGATACCGCGGGTATTAATTCAACAATTCGTTATGCAACGACAATTCTGCAAAAAAAACCCGATTCAGCCCTGTGTATTTTAAACCAGACTTTGCAGAAATCAATACGCGCTGAATATATCAATGGAATTGGTGACTCCTATGAGTTTATGGGTGTTGCCTTTTTTTATAAATTCAATTATGACACGGCTATTTATTTACAGAACAAAGCGTATGACTATTACAGGGAAAGCGGGAATAAAAATCGCATGGCACTTGTTCTTTTTAGCCTGAGTTACGATTACAGTGTTTTACAGGATCTCGAAAAATCGCTTGTCTTTGCTGAAAAATCAAAAGAATTATATGCTGAAATCAAAAATTACCCGAAAGTCTATGATTGTCTTGAAGCCCTTGCCTACCTGCATAACCAGCTTCATCACTCAAAGGCAGTTGATTCATTGATGCAGGAAATGGTTATCACTGCTGAGAAAATAGGCGACAAGAAGAAAATGGCCAACAGTTATTATAACCTTGGTAATCATTACATCGACCAGGCCTATTTAAATCTTGCCATAGAAGCCTTTTATAAAGCCCTTAAATTATCTGAACAGTCAGGCGATTCAGTTGAAATTGCCAATGCAACAGGGAGTGTGGGATTGGCCCATTTATACCTCCAGGAATATGATAAAGCTATTGAATATTATCTTAGGCAGGAAAAAATTCTGAGCCATCAGAATAACCAGTATGAGCTCAGTATTACCTACACTAACCTTGGTGAAGCCTATAATGCGTTGAATAATTACAGTATTGGATTGAATTATCATCTGAAAGCATTATCAGTCAGGGAACAAATGAATTTTAAACCAGCCCTGAGTAATTCTCTTCATAATGTTGCCAATACGTATTATCTTCTGAATGACAGTATAGATAAGGCTTTCACATGCACTGAACGATCCATGAGAATTGACAGGGAAATAAACAATGAAAAAGGATTGGCAAAAACATTTCTTCTCCTTGGTAAGCTTCAATTATTGAAAAATAATTACTCGCCGGGTATTGAAAATCTTGAAAGAAGTTACTCAATAGCACAGAAATATGAAGAACCGGTAATATTACAGGAAGCGTCCGGAGCATTAAGCAAAGCTTATTCGAAAACCGGTAATTATAAAAGAGCATTTGATTACCTGGTTATTAACAGACGGATCAACGACAGTATCGTCAGCGGCAAAAATATAAAACGTATAACACAGCTCGAATTGCAGCATGTATATGATAAGAAATCAAATATTCTCGAATTAAATCATTTAAGCGAAAAACTCGAATTTGAGACACGGCTGAAAAGAAAAAGGACGGAACTTGGCTTTTCACTGATCCTGGGATTTATCATTATCATTTCGGCATTTTTCGTGTACAAAAGTTATCTCCGGTCAAGAAAGGCGGATAAGGTAAAGGAATCCTTATTAAAGGAAATTCACCATCGTGTGAAAAATAATTTAATGGTTATCAGCAGTCTCCTCAATCTCCAATCGGGTCATATAACAGATGATCAAACCCGGTCAGCAGTAAAAGAAAGCCAGAGCCGTGTCAAATCAATGGCATTGATACATCAGTTATTATACCAGACTGAAGAATTTACACGTATTGATTTCCCAAAATATCTTGAACAGCTCCTGGCTTCACTTCAGGGTGCCTATATCCGGCCAGGATCAAAAATTCAATACAGGGTTTATGCCGAAGATATCCATATTGATATTGATACTGCGATTCCTCTCGGCTTAATTACCAATGAGCTTGCAACCAACGCCTATAAATATGCTTTCGAAGATCGTGATTCAGGAGAAATTGATGTAGTCTTCAAAAAAGTCAGCGTCACAAAATGTATGCTAAGCGTAACAGACAATGGGAAAGGTCTTCCGCCAGGTTTTGATCCCGAAAACACAGACACCCTGGGTTTAAAACTGGTGCGAATCCTGTCAAGACAGATTAAAGCATCTTTTGAATTCAGAAATCATAATGGCTCTTCATTTTCTATATTTTTTGATGAAAATTGTTAAGAATCTCTTTTTCAATTATTTTTATATAAAAATATAAGCCTTATGAGTGCTGTAAAAATTTTCATTGCGGAAGACGAACTCATAATTGCTGAGGATATTCGGGGAATGTTAAATGATATGGGCCATACAGTCACTGGTATAGCTGTTGATATAAAGGAGGCAGAAGAAATCCTTTCACATGAAATGCCGGATATTGCCCTTATCGATATTCATTTGAAAGGTGTTGATGACGGAATAGATCTGGCATCAATCATCAGGAAAAAAATGGATATACCGGTCATTTTTATTACTTCCTATTCTGACGCAAAAACAGTGGAAAGGGCAAAACATGTTATGCCGGATGGTTATATCGTTAAGCCTTTTGAAAAGGCAGATCTTTTTACGGCTATTGAAATTGCTCTTTTCAATTATGAGAAGAGACATACAGCTGAAATAGCACATGACGATTCAATAAGTGTGGTGATCCGAGACAGTATATTTATCAGGAAAGATTATATGCTGATCAAAATAAAATTTGATGACCTGATATGGATAAAATCAGAACTCAATTACCTTGAATTGCACTGTAAAGAAGCCCGTCATCTGATCCGTTCCACCATAAAGGAATTCAAGGAGAAACTTCCACCGGAACTGTTTTTACAAATTCATAAATCGTATTGCATTAATACAAAATATATAACAGCAATTGATCACAACCAGGTATGGCTCGGTATTAATAAAATCCCTATTGGTCGTGCTTATTTAGACCAGATACGCTCATCACTGAAGCTTGATTTGTAAAATTGCAGTTTATCCCTGTATCCTGACTTTTCATATAAAGATTCAGCCTGTAAACCACAAATTTTTGTTTGTATAGTTGAGAATTCCGAATTTTCAATGTTGATTTATTTTCAAATTTCCCAATGATTTGAAAATAAGCTGTATATTTGTAACCCCAACATCCAACCTGTTATATGAAAAAAGGACTAATCGGCTTATTGCTGCTGAATATTCTGACTACGAGCTTCAGTCAGGTAAGTATTAATATATCATATCTTGCTGATACGGTGGTTACCAATTCCGAAACCATTGATGATGCATTGCTTAACGAGAATTCATTCAGGGATAGTGAATTACTTGTATTCCCTTTGAAAACAAGTTCGGTTGTGAATGTCGTACGAATGGCCGATTTTAAAAAAGTATATACTGGTACCATTTCAGATATGGATGGAAAAGTACTTAAAACTGTAAAACTGGACGCCATTAATAACCAGATAAACCTCAAGAATTTCGGTTTCGGACTTTATGTTCTGAAAATCGATTCCGATGATAAACCTGTTGCCGAAGTTAATGACATCAACCAATCACGGGCAGTTGAAAATAAGGATCAATAAAAGGCACAGTCTCCGTCCCCGTCGTTGAATTTCAATTCGGCAACATCTTTTAATCTTTTTGAGAAAATATAGGGTTTCTGAATTTTCTTTTTTAAAAGAAAAGAGAACCTTCTTTCTGTAAAGGCTTTCACCAGGTCCGGATGAAATACTGTAATTCTACCCAGCTTTTCTTTTACCATCAGGTTAAAAAGTATGTCAGCCAATTCATTGTATCCCGATATTGAAAAAACATAGGGAACAGTCAGATGCTGGTTTCTTATACAAATTAATGCAAATGCAGAAACCTCCTCATTCTTTGATATCTTAATTAACCGGTACCTGAACTTCATACTTACTGAAGAAAAGTAATAACGGCGACTTTCCTCGTTGGGTTTACTTTCTTTAACCCAGGGATGGTTGATGATCCATTGAAGTTCCGCAGCACCTCGACGCGTCAGCGAATGTATGTTTTGTTCACATATAAATTGTTCGTCTTTCTCATCCAACTGTTCCGGCGTGGAATATCCTGTAACCATTCTACCAATCCTGTAAAACCGAATATCCGTTACGGCATTTATAATATGATCAGTGAACCTGAGAAAAAAGGCTATCTTGCTGAACCATTGATTTTTGGGCGGTAATATTTCAGCCAGGTTTGAACGGAGATACCCCCTGATGCCTGTCATGGTTAAAGGCGGAAGAAACATCCCCGATCTGAGATATAGCGCAGCCAGGTTTGGAACAAAATTCGTTATCAGGATCCTGTAATCCCATGCTTCCATTATTTTAAGAAGCAGGGTGGCTGCTACCGGTTCATTTCTTGAATTTTCATCGACCCAGAAACAGGATAGCCAACCGCACTTATAACCAGAATTGTTATAAAATATCCTGTCCGGCAGCACGCCAAGGTAACCGATCAGTCTATGTTCCCTGTAAACCGCTGTAAGCAATACATCTTCATCATCACACCGGGGATTCACGATTTGCGAAAGAGCGCGATGAGTGGTGATCGGTATATTGTCAAGATGCCTGAATTCATCGGACTCAATAAAAATCCTTAGCTGTTGCCGGTTATATGTTTTCACATCCATACTATGAACGTTGGATTGTATTTTTTCCGATGACCGATTTCATTCTGAAATAAAGGGTTTCTCCCCTCATAATATCTTGTGCCGGAAGTCCTCTCTCCTCCATGGGAATGCGCTGAATATTCCTTGCGATCATGTCATACTTAAGTCCGGCGCATCCGAATGTAAAATCAGCCAATGGAGGTTGCGAATTGAGAACGCGGTCAAAAAATTCCTGCCTGACACCAAAATCGGTAAAAGGAAAGGAAAAAAGACGCACAGGTGGTGAAAAGTTTTGCCACACATAATCGGTGCTTTCTTTTATCTGTGCAAGCTGATCTTCGGTGTTCAGTGAACTGAATACGGGATGATCAACACTGTGAGAGCCGAAAATGAAGCCTTTGCCCGACAAAGTCCGGATCTGTTCAGCATCCAGATAAGGTTTTTCATGCTTCAGATAACTTTCAAAATCAACATCCAGGAGGATGGCGATTTCATCCATAGCTGACCTGTTTTCATATGATATACTCAGAAGAAACTTTCCGTCATGATCGAAATGGAGGTTATATGAGGTGATTAGCTTGTGTATACTGCTGATTGTTGCATTTGAAATATTCCTTTCATTAAAGACTTCCTTAAGAATGCCGGCCTTGTACCTGTAAAAAAGCCCTGTATTGCCTATAAAGGCAGTATTCAGAAAACAAATCGCCGGTAATCCCTTTTTCAGTAAAATCGGGGCGATGACATCATAAAATTGTCTTAGTCCGTCGTCAAAAGTCAGAACAAATGTGTTTTCCCTGAATTTTCCCTGTTTTAAAGAATTTACAAGTTCAAGCGGATCAACCGGGGTAAAGTTCATGAGGAAAAAATCAAGATCCCTTTCGAATTGCTTAACTGATTTTATTGGGTACAGGTGTTTGATGTGAATCAGTTCGTCATCAGAGACTGCATGATACACGGGAAACAAACACGCTTTTCTTGCCGGTGATAAAAGCAGATTATCCGGGAGGAACCTGAAAGCGCCGGCTATTTGCAGGAATACGTCTTTCATATATAGATTTTGCCGGTGATCATGCAGGACTGCACAAAGTTCAAAATGAACCTTTTATAAATAACGTTGTTTTCCATACCAGAAAATGCTTACAGATCAGTGATTTTAGGTGCAAGGAATGTTAAACAGTAATAAAATTAACACTTTTTATGACAATCATTTTTACAATCTCACAATTTAAGGGATGTTTAAAAAGTTGATTTGATTATATTGCTCAAAGAAAAATTGCGCATGAAAGGGAAGTTGCTGATTGTAATGTTTCCGGTTTTATTAATTGCATCATTTACTTATTCCCAGGACGTTCAGGTTATTTTTGATGATGCTCCGGAAGTACATGGAAAAGATTCTTCATTTGCCAGAACAGAGCAGACCGGAGTTATTGATGACACACTTCGCCTGCTGATTGTTGAAAAAGCCAGGGAGTTTATCGGTGTCAATTATAAATGGGGTCAGTCAAATCCCGATGCATTTGACTGTTCAGGCTATGTTAAGTACGTTTACGGCCAATTTGGTTATACGCTGCCCCATTCTTCAATTGAGCAATTTCATTCAAGCAAACGGCTTGCCGGAACGAAGGCAAAACCCGGTGACCTTGTGTTTTTTATTACAAGGGGTCACAGGGTTTCTCATGTAGGGATATACCTGGGAGATAACTCATTTATTCATGCACCTCGAACCGGAAGACAGGTATCCATTGATTCCCTTGATAACATATATTTTAAAAAGCACCTGGCAGGTTTCGGGAACATCATCAATTAGAATTATTCCACCAGGGCTTTAAGTGTAAGTTCACTCAATCCATCTGAAATTTTCACCAGGTATAAGCCCGGATTGGCTGCGAAAGTCTTAAACAGATAACTTTCATTTCCGGCTATTCCGGAGTCAATGGTTATACCGGCCAAATTTACAATCGATATTGCTACTTTATGATGTTCCGGATTTCTCAATTCTACAGTAATTGAACCACGACCGGGATTCGGACGGATGGTCGCCGAAAATGACTGTGATTGCTCATCCGGATTTTCGGTTACAGTGCAGGTTCCGGGCATATTTGCATCAAGCCACTCAATCCGGTTGAGTATCCAGGTTCTCAGGTAGTTCACATCTTCGAAGTAGCTGTTACCTACAAAAGCATTGGGCCATACGTACATACCGTGAATCGGCCACTGTGTAAAATTTCGGTTCTGTGCATCTCCGATAGAATCAGTATATGCATTTATTATATCGGAAATCGATTCGTCGGAAAGGACCCCTTCACGGAGAGCTGACCATCTGCATTTCAGATTGTCGGTAAAATAACTGTCCAACATAAATCGTGTCCACCACAAGGGTGTTCCCCATCCGTCTGCTATTATCGGGTAATTCCATCCTTCAGTTACCGAAGCATCATAATAATCAGCGTTTCCGAAAGCAAGGTCATAATCCCAAACCGGTCCCATATGAATACGCGGATCCCTGTCATCCCTGTCTTTATATAAAAATGTGCTTAACCTGTAGCCATCCACATTCTTGCTCATTTCAACCAGGATAAAATAATCAATGAAAGAAATGACATCAATATAGGGCCTGTATCCGGTGTAAGGATCCCTGTAATTCTGCGCAAACAAGGCATCCTCAAAATGAGTGACTTTGTTTTTGATATAATTCATCTGAACAGGAAGGATGTTTTCCCATTTAGGGTAGTGCCAGGCAAAAAATGGTCCTATCCCCTGGCTGCCACTGCCCAGGTGCGGTGAATACCACCCGTCGAGATAGCTGCCGTCAGCTGAACGGTCGATTTTAATTATATAGCCTCCTGTGAGGTCATATCCGGATATATCCGTACTGTCGAGCACAGCAATATTTACCCGGTTACTGTCGCGCTTGATTTTTTCCATCATCACGTAAACACCCTGGTACTGGTTGTCAACAAAAAGTTCGCAAAACCTGGTTCTCGGGGCATAATGGCCCATCCGTCTGGATAAATCGTACGCCAGTTTATTTCTTACGAGCGACTTATCTGAATATGGCCCGTGCATGACCCAGTCGGCTTCCACAGGCATTCCAAGCAGTGAAACAGCGGAATCAGTTCCTGATATTGTTCTCGTTTCAAATCCGTAATTTTTTTTGGGAAACATCATGGATGAGGAGCCCCTGTATTCTATTCCGGCTTTGCCTTTATAGCCATTCCACGGATCATCGGGTTTATTCAGATTTCCTGCGCCATTATCCACAATGCCGAAGTCAACCATCACCTTAACCTCTGATCCGATACTTGTTCCGTTTGTTTTAACCATAACAAGCGGCAGAGTGGATCCCTGGAACCCGGTATACGGTGCAGCAAACCAATACGGCACATCCCTGTAAATACGATCTGTAGTTGTAATGCCTGCTGATAAATATGGTATACAGCTGAGGTCACTTGAAGCACTGCCAAAATTATTGACCTGGATGGCAAGGATATTTTGTCCGTTTTTTAAACAGGAAGCCAGTTTTTGTTTTGAAATAAGGAAGGATGGAGGTACCTGTCCCTGGTAAATGACCGCTTCATGATCGGTGGTCGGTTGTGAAAATGCCGGATCATCACCAGCATTGCCCATATTGAAGCGTACAACCTCTGTACCGTTGATCCAGGCTATGAAACCATCATCATAGTCCATGTTAAGTACAGCTGTTGCAATAAGCGAAGTATCGGTAACATCAAAAGCAATTCTGATCTGAATAGAAACAGGATAAGGCGGATTCGGAACTACGGTGGCATCATCATTATCGGCATATCCGAAACCTCCTGGTCCCCGGAGCCATGAAGAATCGTCAAAAGAAGGCAGATACCAACCGGCATCCGGGTATGTACCGGTATTAATATTATAACGCCAGGTGTCGTCCGCATAAATGATGGACTCCCAGTGATCAGCTACCTGTGAAAATGCGTGGTTCAGTAAGAAAATAGTGAGGACAGAGCAAAATAGTATTTGTTTCCGCATAAAATGAGATTGAAATACCTATCGTACGAAAATCTGATCAATAAGTCTCGTATTTATAAGTTTTCTTAGAGAGAATATGATTGCTTCCATCATACACTGTTTTTTCAGTCTTCAGATTTTTATCATACACATAAACGATGATCTTTATCTTTTTGCCTGAAGGATCAAGCTCTGTCTCCTGGGTCTTATTGTTGTTTTCATCATACTTATAGGTGAAATGCCTGTCAATTTTACCTTCCTTGTATTCTATCTCTTCAATTAAATTTCCTTTCTGATCATAAGTAACCATGCTTTCCAAGTTTACTTTGCCGGCAGTTCCCTTTTCCCATTTCTGTTCATATGTTTTAATGGTTTTGAGATTATTATTTACGGCTTTTTTGTCCTGTGCCTGAATACCAACCGGCCAGAAGATTGCCAGTGCGATGATGAAAATTTTATTCATGATGGTTAAATTTTAGCTGACGATGATACGAAGAAATAAGCAGGAATTCAAAAAAGATATCACCAGTATTTCTTTTGTAAAAGATGAAAATGTAAATTTGATAAAAGCCTTAATTTTTATTTTATGACAAAGATAGCCATGCTGGGTGCCGGTTTTATCGGCGATTTTTATACGTTTTCACTTCACGGTCAGCGAAGCCGTGACCGGGTTGAAATTATTTACTCAAGAGATGACGCCAGGGGCAAAGCATTTGCTATGAAGCACGGTATTCCCAAATGGACGACATCCATGAAAGCTGCTGTAGAAGACCCTGACATAGATATTGTAGTTATAGCGCTTCCTAATAATCTTCACCTTGAAGCGGTGAAACTGGCAGCTGCCGCCCGGAAAGCCGTTCTCTGCACAAAACCATTGGGATGCAATGCCGATGAAGCAAAGCAGATGCTGGATGCAGCTGAGAAAGCAGGTATTATGCACGGTTACCTTGAAGACCTGGTTTATACGCCCAAAACACTGAAAGCGGTACAATCAGTGCGCTCAGGAGCTATCGGACAGGTTACATGGGCAAGATCAAGAGAAACACACCCCGGCCCGCACAGTGCGTGGTTCTGGACAAAAGACATATCCGGCGGTGGAGTTTTGCTCGATATGGGTTGCCATTGCATCGAAATATCCAGGAATTACATTGGAAAAAATATAAGACCGGTTGAAGTGATGTGCTGGGCTGATACCCTTGTTAAACCCATCGAAGCCGAGGACAATGCACTGGGTTGGGTAAAATATGAAAACGGAGCCATTGGCCAGTTTGAAGTCAGCTGGTCATTCAGAGGCGGTATGGATCTGCGTGATGAAGTGATGGGAACAGAAGGCACCATTTGGGTAAACAATTTTATGAGAACCGGGTTTGAAATGTTCACTGCAGGCGGAAAGGGCAGTTATGTAGCTGAAAAAGCAGAGACTGAAAAGGGATGGCTTTTCCCTGTTGGTGACGAAGTGGTTGAGCTGGGTTATACCGATATGTTTACTGACATGTTCAGCTCATTTGAAAATAAAAAGGAACCCAAAGAAACATTTTATGATGGCTACATTGTGAATGAGATTATGGATGCCTGTTACCGGTCATCCAGATCAAAGAAATGGGAACCTGTAAAAACCGAAATCTGGCTGGGAAATGAAAAAACGGATCCCATCAACGCATTGAAAGAATTTGATGCAAATCACCTTCTTGTAAAGCAGGAAACCTTACCCGACGGCAAGGTGAAATTGATCCTTAAGCATAAAAATACCGGTGTTATAAGTCAGAGGTTTGTTTGAGGTTTGAGGTTTGAGGTTTGAGGTTTGGGTTAAACTTCGTTAATCTTAAATCAGTTACCTATACCCTTCAAGGGTGTCTTTTATTTCTGTAACTCTCTATCTACTGATATTATAAAAGGAATCGGTACCCTTCAAGGGTGAAACCATTTGGAGAATAAAAATAATATTCGTTACTTTGTCATTCAAAGTACTTTTTATGGCACAAAATAAGGAACCCATACAGCAGCTAAATGAAATCCGCGATTTGATGGAACGCTCATCGAGATTCATTTCGTTGAGCGGTTTATCAGGCATTTCAGCAGGAATTATTGCCCTTATCGGCACAGTGGCAGTTTATATATACCTTGATTATAATCTTGAGTTTTTCAACTTAAGGGATTTTGAACCGGGCGACTATCGCTGGTTATATATCCTTGCCGGTGCCCTTGTAGTCCTTGTTGTTGCACTCATTGCAGCAGTCTTTTTTACCACTCGCAGAGCCAGGAGCAAGGGACTGAAGGTATGGGACCGGACCGCCCGCCGGCTTGTGATTAATCTGTGCCTGCCGCTTGCTACAGGCGGAATCTTTTGCGGCCTGCTTGCCTATTATGGACTTTTTTTCCTCATCCTACCGTCAACCCTGATTTATTACGGTCTGGCCCTTTTAAATGCAGGAAAGTACACTTTTAACGAAATCAGGCTGCTAGGGATTTTTGAAACAGTCCTGGGACTTATCTCAGGATTTTTACCCGATTATGCCCTGCTTATCTGGGCTTTCGGATTCGGGTTTCTACATATAGTTTACGGTTCGTTCATGTATAACCGCTACGAAAAATCTGAATCGTGAAAGAGATTATTTCAAAGCTGAATAAGCAGTTCGAAAACCGTATACGATTAGGCATAATGTCAATCCTTATGGTTAACGACACGATTGACTTCATCAGCCTGCGCGAACTGCTGGATGTGACTGATGGTAACCTGGCCAGTCACCTCACCGCGCTTGAAAAGAACGGTCTTATTGAAGTGCATAAGCAGTTCGTTGGTAAAAAACCAAATACAACATTCAGTGTGACAGACTATGGCCGGAAAGCCTTTTCAGAACATCTTGAAAACTTATCAAAATTATTAACCAAAAAATAATTCTATTTTTTTATTCATTCACTCTGTATTTCAAAGTACTTTTAAAATTAAAATTATGGAAACATTAGAAAAATCAGTGAGCGGTTTCTTCAGCTCCGTCGGATTCAAGCTCGGACTTATCGGTTTTCTTTCTCTTCTTCTGCTGATTCCTGCAGCGATGATTCTTGACCTGATCAGGGAACGGCAGCAGCGCCGGACAGAAACCATCAATGAAGTATCGTCGTCATGGGGAAATTCACAGACTATTACAGGTCCCGTTTTAACCATTCCTTATCAGAGCCTTCATAAGAATGGTAAGGAGTCCTACACTGTTACGGAATATGCCCATTTTTTGCCGGATAACCTTACTGTTGAGGGTACAGTATTACCGGAGGAACGGCACAGGGGAATATATACTGTAACCTTATATAATGCAAGGCTTCATGTGAAAGGACACTTCTCAGCCCTCGACCTGAAAAACCTGAATCTGAATCTGGCTGGCAGGAATAAGGCGTATATTGAAATCGGCATACCCGATATGCGGGGTATAAATAAGAACATTAGTATCCAATGGGGCGATACAACGGTTCCTGTTATTCCCGGCTTGAAAACCAACGATTTCGCTGAATCCGGGATTCACGCGATAGTAATGGCTGATCCTTCGTCAGGAGCTGAGTTTTCCTTTGATCTTGACCTGAATGGAAGCCAGTCGGTTAATTTTGTCCCCATCGGAAAAGAAACCAGTGTTCATCTTACTTCTCCATGGTCATCTCCAAGCTTCAGCGGATCATTTCTTCCGGATAGCAATAAGGTGAATGAAAAAGGATTCGAAGCAACCTGGAATATCCTGGAAATTAACAGAAATTATCCCCAGCAGTGGATCAACAATAACTATTCAATTAAAGAATCCGCTTTCGGTGTTGACTTACTAACACCGGTGGACACTTACCAGAAATCAGAACGTTCGGCAAAGTATGCCATACTTTTTATCGGCCTAACTTTTCTTGTATTCTTTTTCGCAGAAATTATGACCGGCATCCGTGTTCACCCTGTGAGTTACATTTTATCAGGTTTTGCGTTAACCATATTCTATTCGTTGCTCATAGCCCTGGCGGAGTATTTACCTTTCAATCTATCCTATTTTGTGGCTGCGCTTGTAATCCTTATGATGATGGGCCTGTACACACACTCGATCTATAGAATCAGGAAGGTAACCCTTACGGTTTGCCTGGCACTAATATCGCTGTATACCTTTTTGTTTGTCATTCTGCAGCTTTCGGATTATTCACTGCTTTTCGGAAATATTGGCCTAATAATCATTCTCGGGATTATTATGTATTTCTCAAGAAAAATAGACTGGTATTCCACGACTAAAAAAAGAGTATGATGAATGCATTCCGTTTATTTTATTTGCTGCTTTTCTTTGGAATTACAGCAGGCTGCAAGAATCAGATCATCGGCCTCAATGAAAGCATACGCCATGACGATTTCGAGTACAGCGTTACAGGTTTTGAAAAGGCCGATTCTATTCAATCGGAAAAATCATGGATATATCCGGCAGGCCGGTTTGTTATTGTTCACTACAGAGTTCAGAACAACGCACTCAGAGTGGATCATAAATGGGATAATACAATTGCCTATGTGATGACTGAAAAAGGAAGCATATTTGAAAACAACACTGCTTTGCAGAAGACCTATAATTCATTACATCCATTTAACTGGCAAAAGGAATATATCACGGAACATGGAGATTCACAGGAAACCATATTAATATTTGATGTTCCGCGAAATGCAAAGAATCTTTACGTGATGGTCCGAGGATATATGCTCATGGGTGACGTGCTGAATCTGAATGAATTCAAGAGGATCAGGATAAAACTATACTGACGACAGCTTACTGCAGAAGAATAATTAACTTCGCGCAGTTATTGTATGACAGTCATGCTTCAGCAATTCCTGCAATACCTTGATTCGATATGCAAGGGACATAACAGCGGAAGATTCTTGCTCACCGTAAGTGGTGGCATCGATTCCGCTGTTATGTCCCATCTTTTTCATTCCGCCGGATTGCCGTTCGCCATAGCCCATTGTAATTTCGCCCTTCGTGGCGCTGAATCCGATGGTGACGAAAAATTTGTCCGGGAGTTGGCAGTGCAGTATAACGTACCTTTTTATTCACGCCGGTTTCAAACATCCGAATATGCCACTGATAAAGGAATTTCAATCCAGATGGCAGCCCGCGACCTCCGGTATGAGTGGTTCACAACCCTTTCAGGTGAATACAACTACGATTATATAGCTACTGGTCATAATAAAAATGATGTGGTTGAAACCATGCTGCTCAATTTATCCAGAGGAACCGGTTTAAGGGGATTGATGGGCATAAAACCGGTTAATGGCCTTATCATTAGACCTCTGTTATTTGCAACAAGGGCTGACATTGAAAAATACGCCGGTGAACATAATCTTCGATGGCGCGATGATTCATCCAATGAACAAACCAAGTATCACAGGAACAAAATACGGCATCTGATTATTCCTGCTTTTGAATCGATTAATCCCGCGTTTCTCCAGAATGCCCTGGATACAATAGATCGTGTGCAGCAGACAGGCGTTATACTTGATCATTTTATTGCGCAGGCTAAAGAAAAGTTGTGGAATGAAAAGGATGACAGGATACTGATTGATATAGAAGGATTAAAACAATTACCAGCTTATGAACTGATCCTGTTTGAATTTCTTAAGCCATTCGGAATTACTCATCTGAACCAGGATGCATTGATCAGGACGCTTGATTGTTCCGCTTCGGGAAAGCAATTTCATACCGGTTCACATATTCTCACCCGTGACAGGGATTATCTGATTGTCACAAAGAATAAGAATCATCAAAACGCTGAAGTGATGATTCATGAAAACACATCTGAAATCCGTTTTCCTCTATCTATTAAACTCACAAGGATAAAAAAAACGGACGATTTTACGATACCGGTAAGTCCAAAAACTGCTGCGTTGGATGCTGACCTGATCCGATTTCCAATACTAGTTAGAAAATGGACCCATGGCGACCGTTTTTATCCTCTTGGTTCAAACGGTTCTAAAAAACTGAGTGACTTTCTGATCAACATTAAGCTTCCGCTTCCCGACAAAGATAACGTGTGGGTAATTGAATCAGAAGGAAAAATAGCATGGATAGTGAACCTAAGAATTGATGACAGGTTTAAGATAACTGAACAAACGCAAAATATTCTTATAATTGAATTGCAGTAATTCTTCTTTATGGAAAAATTGAACAGTATAGAAAAAAGCTGGGTGGCATCTTTTGAAAGTTCGAATGCAAAACGAATGATGCAGGCCATCATGGAAGTTCGCAATTCGGGTTCAATCAATATTCTTCCTGTGCTTTTTGAGCAGCTGCACAGGAACGATTTCCCCGTAATAAGCAATGAGATTATTAAAATGATCAGTGAGATTAAGTCGCAAAATGCTGTTCCGGTCATAGCCAAATCCCTTCAAAACAAGGATTATGGTGACAACCAGAAGGACATCATTGCTGCGTGCTGGCAGTCGGGACTCGATTTCAGTAAATTCCTGGATGTTTTCACAGGCCTTTTTATCAGCGGAAATTACGAAACCGCTCTTGAAGCCTTTACAGTTATTGAAGAGTCATTGCCCAATGCCGGGGATGAAGAAATACACCAATGCATTCATATTCTCAAAGACTCGGAGAATATAATAGCCGAAGAAAAAATGCCACTGTTCAGGGAGCTTCGTAAGGTTGTTGAAAGTTACTGATGTTCCGAAAAGTACTTCATGAACTGTGATCTCTCATAAAGTGCAGGATTGCCGTTATTTTTATAATTGAGTTTTCCACGGAACTGTTCAATGGATGAAAATCCTTTTGAATCCATCCAGGAGCTTATTTCACTGTTTATTTGCTTAATGTATTCGGCACCTTTCTCATAAATTACCGAACAAACCTGCACTGCCTTTGCCCCTGCCAGAATTTGCTTTATTGCCGCTTCACCGTCATGCACGCCACCTGATGCTGCAATGTGGATTTTTTCCACTTTATCTGAAATGATGCCGATCCACCTGAGGGATTGTCTTATATCTGCCGGTTTGCTAAATACCGCGGAAGAAGTGATTTCCAACTTATTCACATCGATATCCGGCTCATAGAAACGATTGAACAGAACCACACCGCTTGCTCCCCTTACGTATAAATTATTGACGGTATGAACCAGGTTGGTGAAATGACTGCTCATTTTCACAGCAATGGGAAATTTGGTTATCGACCTTACCTTAATAAGGATGTCGTTGTATAAATTTTCAATACTCTCTGACGATTGGCCTGAATCTGAAGCCAGAAAGAATACGTTCAGTTCAAGAGCATCAGCACCTGCACTTTCAATATTCCTGGCATAGGAAACCCAGTCACGCAAACTCATGCAATTAATACTTGCAATTACAGGGATACTTACAGTCTTTTTAGCTTTTTCGATCAGTTTCAGATATTCTTCCACAGAATTGGCTTTTGAATATCCTGTAATATAATCGTGAGCTTCGGGTGACAGTCCGTCCTCAACCAGTCTTCCTGAATCATAGTTTATCTGTTCCTCAAAAAGAGATTTAAGAACTACTGCACCTGCGCCATATTGTTCATACTTCAAAATTTTCTCCGGAGAATTGGTCAGACCGGAGCTACTAATGATCAAAGGGCTTTTAAGGCCCATACCAAGATAATTTGTGGTGATATCCGCCATGATTTAAAGATTATAGTTTCTTTCCCCGAATATTGAGGTTCCGATCCTGACCATTGTTGACCCGGCATCAATTGCCAGTTTATAGTCGCCCGACATACCCATTGACAGCTCGGAAAACATGGTATTTGTAGTGAACCACTTTTCACGAATAACCTTAAAAAAGGATGCCAATTGATCGAATTCCTGTCTGACCTGTATTTCATCATCCGTAAAAGTGGCCATGCCCATCAGGCCCCTGATGCGAATATGCGATGCTTTTTTATATTCATCAGAATTCAGCAGTGAAGAAGCCTCATCAAAACTCAATCCGAATTTCGATTCCTCGCTTGCTATGTGAATCTGTAAAAGACAGTCGACAATACGGTTTATTTTAGCGGCTTCCCTGTTGATATCAACCAGCAGTTTAAGGCTGTCGACCGAATGGATAAGATGAATCCGGGAAATGATATATTTGATCTTGTTACTTTGGAGATGTCCGATCATATGCCATTCCACATCATCAGGCATAAGAGGTTGCTTTTGAATGATTTCCTGTACTTTATTTTCACCAAAGGCACGCTGACCTGCATTATAAGCAGTGAGCAGATCAGTAACAGGTCTTGTTTTAGACACTGCGATGATCTCAACGTTCTGAGGAATGGCTTTCCTGAGGGAGGTTATGTTCTCTGCTATACCCATTTCATAGTGTGTATAACAAATTTAATTAAAAAAGGGGTCTGTACAAAAAGAGAATACTGAATACGTTGAGGTATTCAGTATTCGGTATTTGGTATTCGGCGTTCGGTTTCGTAGAGACGCACGGCCGTGCGTCTCTACTACAGGCCCACGTCTTTAAAGATCTATTTCTTCCAAAGCTTTTCCATCTCCTCAAGCGTTTTGCCTTTGGTTTCAGGAACCATTTTCCAGACGAATATGAATGAAAGAATGCTCATAGCACCATAAAACCAATAGGTTCCTGCGCTGCTTAATTCCATCATGGCAGGGTAAGTGGATGAAATAAGATAGTTGGCCGCCCATTGTGCCGCTACGGCAATAGCAACAGCGCGTCCCCTGATCTTATTCGGGAATATCTCGGATATCAGTACCCAGCATATCGGTCCCCACGACATCATGAATGAAGCAGTATAGATAATAATGAAAATAAGTGTACCTATACCGATTACATTAAAAAATGCAAGGGCGCCGATGGCGAACATACCAATGGCCATGCCTATGGATCCAACCATCAGCAATGGTTTCCGGCCCCATTTGTCGACTGTAATTATAGCAAGAACTGTAAATATTACATTTACCAATCCCATAACCACAGTCTGCATCATAGAGGTATCTTTTCCTGATCCCATGCTTTCAAAAATTCTGGGAGCATAATACAGGGCCACATTAATTCCAACAAACTGCTGGAACACCGAGAGCAGGATTCCTATGATAATTACAATCTTACCATAAGAGAACAGCTTTCCTGAAGATTTTTCAACTGTATCTTTGATCTCCCTGAAAATGTCCTTTGCCCTTTCGGCGCCGTTAATTTTTGTGAGAACATCAAGCGCTTTCCCGTCATGACCTAAAAGTGCCATAAAACGTGGACTTTCGGGCACAAAAAGAAGCAAGATACCGAATAATCCTGCAGGAACGGCGTTGGAGAAGAACATCCATCTCCAGCCAATGCTGTCAATCCATTCGATGGTTTTACCATGGGCAATACCCCAGTTCACAAAATACACAACCAGCATTCCGAATATGATGGCAAACTGGTTCCACGATACAAGTCTTCCCCTTATATCCGCAGGTGCAATTTCTCCAATATACATGGGTACAACCGCTGATGCAAGTCCAACCCCTATCCCACCGATGATACGATAAAAGTTGAACATAAAGAGGACTCCGAGAGTTGGTACACCTTTGGTGAAAAACAGGAATTCAGGGTATCCTGAACCCAAAGCAGATATAAAGAACAAAGCTGATGAAAGCAGCATGGTTCTCTTTCTGCCCAATCGTGAAGAAAGCACTCCGGAGAAAATTCCACCAATGATGCAACCGATCAGTGCGCTTGAAATTGTAGCCCCATGAATCCATGAGTTCAATCCAAGGCTCGTGATCAGGTAGGTCTGCAGGGACTTTTCAGCCCCGGATATAACTGCAGTGTCATACCCGAACAGCAGACCTCCCAGGGTTGCAACCAGTGTCAGGCTATAAATGTAAACTACGTTGCGACCTTTCATGTTTTGAGAATCAAATGTACATGTTTATCAATGCCTCATAAAGCTCCTGTTTACCGCTGATCAGCTTAGGTTCGCCATTTTTCTGAGCGAGGGCAGCAAGATCTTCGAGGGTAAATTTGCCTTCTTCAAAAGCTTTTCCATTGCCTTTGTCGAATGAAGCATAACGGTCTTTGCGCATTTTGAGGTACGGTGATTTCTCCATGATATTATTTGCAATTGTAAGAGCCCTTGCAAATGCGTCCATGGCAGAAATATGAGCGATGAAAAGATCCTCGAGATCCGTTGAATTTCTGCGGATTTTTGCGTCAAAGTTTGTTCCGCCGCCCTGTAAGCCACCTGCCTCAAGAATTACAAGCATAGCCTCAGTCAGTTCATAAAGGTCAATGGGGAACTGGTCTGTATCCCATCCGTTGAAAGCATCACCGCGGTTTGCATCAATACTGCCCAGCATTCCGGCATCAGCAGCTACCTGCAGATCGTGCTGGAAGCTATGGCCTGCAAGTGTTGCATGGTTAACCTCGATATTCAGTTTGAAATCCTTGTCAAGTCCGTAATTGCGGAGGAATCCAACAACGGTTGCAGCATCAAAATCGTACTGGTGTTTTGTGGGCTCCATGGGTTTGGGTTCAATAAAGAACCAGCCTTTGAAACCATTCTTGCGGGCATAATCCTTAGCCGTATGGAGGAATTTTGCCAGGTGTTCCTGCTCGCGTTTCATATTGGTATTCAGGAGACTCATATAGCCTTCACGACCGCCCCAGAAAACGTAATTCTCGCCGCCAAGAGCTATAGTAGCATCAAGAGCATTTTTTACCTGGAAAGCTGCACAGGTCAGAACATTGAAGTCGGGATTGGTAGCAGCACCGTTCATGTATCGCGGATTTCCGAAAACATTGGCAGTTCCCCACAACAATTTAACTCCTGATTCCTTTTGTTTTTTACCTGCATAGTCAACCATAGTTTTCAGCCTCTTTTCATAATCTTTGAAAAGATTACCTTCGTCAACCAGGTCTATATCATGGAAACAGTAATACGGAATTCCCATTTTTGTGATGAATTCGAAAGCGGCGTCCATTTTATCCTTGGCATTCTGTATAGGATCGGTGCTTTCGTTCCAGGGCATTGGCCTTGTTTCAGGACCGAACGGATCTCTGCCGCCACCACAGAATGAGTGCCAATAAGCCACTGCAAATTTGAAATGGTCTTTCATTGTTTTCTTGCCAACCTTGCGGTTCTCATCATAACAGCGAAAAGCAAGGGGATTTTTTGATTCCCAGCCTTCGAAATTTATTTTTCCAATACCCGGAAAAAACTCTTTTTTGCCGATTGTTACTTTCATATGAATTGTTTGTTAGGTAATTTTTATTGGTTGTTACTTATTTTCTGGTAAAAATTTATTCAGCATGTCGATCCACTTTTTATAAGCTTCCCTGTATTGCTCAGTTTTTGAAGAATCGGGATTTACAACTGCGATTTTCCTGAGTCCCGAAAAAGCTTCTTTTGCGCTTTTGTAATATCCTGAACCGACTCCCGCTCCTTTCGCTGCACCCTGTGAGCCATCGGTATTATACAGTTCAATGACTGCACCGGATATGCCGGCAAGGGTTTCACGGAAAATGGGACTGAGGAACATATTGGCATGTCCCGCCCGGATAACCGAAGGTTTAATGCCTGTTTGCTTCATGATTTCCATACCATAATGAAAGGCAAACACAATTCCTTCCTGGGCGGCACGGGCAACTGTATTTCTGCTATGCCTGTTGAAATCGATATGACCCAGGTAACAGCCGGGATCAAGGTTTCCAAGCATCCGCTCGGCACCGTTTCCGAAAGGAAGAATAGACAGGTCATCCGAACCTACAGGTACTCCGGAAGCTGCGGCGTTCATTTCATCATAGCCTGCAAATCCTGAATTTTTCTTTACCCATGAATTCAGTATACCGGTGCCATTAATACATAGCAGCACACCAAGCCTTGTCTGATCATTAGTATAATTCACATGGGCAAATGTATTTACACGGGATTGCGGATCATAACGCACCACATCCGACACGCCGTAAACTACGCCTGAAGTTCCGGCTGTTGCAGCAATTTCACCCGGCTCAAGCACATTGAGTGAGAAAGCATTGTTTGGCTGGTCACCGGCGCGGTAGGCAACCGGAATACCTTCAGCAAGGCCGAGTTCATCAGCAGCCCACCGGTTTGTTGTTCCCTGAACAGAAAAGACCGGCTTAATTTCCGGAAGCACGTCATGTGAAAAGCCATAATAATCCATGAGAAAACCGGCAGGCGTCTTTTTACTGAAATCCCAAAACATACCTTCGGACAAACCGGTTACCGTAGTGCAGATTTCGCCTGTAAGCTTCATCGCGATATAATCGCCAGGAAGCATGATTTTATGTATATTTTTAAAGATGGCAGGTTCATTCTGCTTTACCCACATCAGTTTAGAAGCTGTGAAATTACCGGGAGAATTGAGCAGATGACTGAGGCATTTTTCTTCAGTATTATCTTTGAATGCCTTGCTGCCTATTTCAACAGCACGGCTGTCGCACCAGATTATTGAAGGCCGGAGCACCTTATTGTATTTGTCAACACAAACAAGCCCGTGCATCTGGTAAGAGATACCGATGGCTTTGATATCAGAAGGTTTTATACCGGAAGTCCGCAGTACTTCACGGGTTGCCAGTTTCAGGTTATCCCACCACATGGCAGGATCCTGTTCAGCCCAACCGGCTTTCACCGCTATAATAGGCATTTCCTGTTTCGGATAGAAGACTCCTGCAATGCATTCGCCTGTATTGATTTCAACAAGGCTGGCCTTTACGGATGAACTTCCAATGTCGTAACCTAATAAATACATAGTTTAAATTATAATGAGTAAATAATTACAGGTTAAAGCCGCTGATCACTTTGCGGTGTTTTTCATACAGCCTTTTATCGAATTTGTATAACTGTGCCGGTTTGTGATTCACTTCCTTTTCTTTTTCAGACAATGGTGTAAGGAATTCAAGGGGTTTTATTTTCTTTCTGAAATTCCTGTTATCTAATCGTTCACCCAAAATAGCCTCGTAGAGGTTCTGCATTTGCCTTATTGTGAATTTTTTTGGGAGAAGCTCAAAACACACGGGCTCTGTACGGATCTCTTTTCTTAGCGCTTCAAGCGCTTTATGCACTATAAGATTATGGTCGAAGATTAATTCCGGCAACTCATTTACAGTATGCCATATCGTTCTGTCCGTTGTATTGCTTTCCGATATTTTGATCAGTGAATAATAAGCCACCGTAACAACCCTTTCCACTAAAAGTCCGCTTGTTTTTCTAAGCCAGTTTAGATCTTCAGGCGGCGAAAGCCGGTTAGGGGAACTGAACACCCCGAATTGCTTCAGGAAAATATTGTTTAACCCGGTAAGTTCTTTGAGTGTCCTGGTGGCTGAAAGATCCAACTCCTCTATTTCAGATATCAGGTTGCCCGGTAATTTTAATTTGTGACCTCTTAAATGACTCTTGGGAACCTTTTCTCTTTCAATCAACAATACCTTAAGTTTCTGATCATTGAAACCAAATACAACGCAGTCAACGGATACATGAGGGTTAAGGCTGGTTTCTGTCTTTTTTTTCATGACACCAAATTAAAATAAAAGAATTGTATTTCCAAAAAACTTAGCGTATATTTTACGCTAAGCTTTTTGTGAAAATTGAAAAAAAATATGATTAAGTTTGTGGGTAAAGAAATCAAACACTATGAAAATTCAATTTCTTGGAGCCGCCCGTGAGGTTACCGGCAGCAAACACCTGATTACACTTGACAGTGGTAAAAAAATCCTTCTCGATTGTGGTATGTACCAGGGAAAAGGCATGAATACCGATACAATGAACCGCAACCTGGGCTTTAATCCCCCTGAAATTGATTTTCTTCTGCTCAGTCATGCCCATATTGATCATTCGGGATTAATACCTTATATATCCAAGAACGGTTTTACCGGCAAAGTGATTACCACGCATGCAACGCGTGATTTATGTGCCATTATGCTGGCCGATTGCGGAAAGATCCAGGAACATGATACACAGGTAAACAACAAGAAAAGGGCAAGAAAAAATTTACCCCCTTTAGAACCTATATATACGAAAGCTGATGCCGAAATGGCCATGCAGAATTTCATCGGTGTAGCCTATGATAAGCCTTACCGTGTTACAAAAGGGGTGAAAGTTACTTTCACAAACAGTGGTCACCTTTTAGGCAGCGCTGTAATCAACATTAAGATAAAAGAAGGCGAGAAAGTGACTTATATAGCCTTTACAGGTGACATAGGCCGGCCGGTGAACCGAATCCTGATTTCTCCACAACCATTTAAGCAAGCCGATATCCTTTTATGCGAATCGACTTATGGCGACAGGCTGCATGAACCGTTACGCGATGCGGAAGATAAATTACTGGATATCATAAGGCATACCTGTATTGAAAAGAAAGGCAAACTGATTATTCCGTCATTTAGTGTAGGCCGTACCCAGGAAGTGCTATTTTCTCTCAATAGTTTTTATAACAGTGGAAAACTTCCTAAAATAAAAGTGTTCGTTGACAGTCCCTTATCCGTTAATGCCACCAATATATTCAGGCTTCATAAGGAGTGTTTTAACGAAACCATTGCCGAACTAATGGAAACGGATCCCGATCCCTTCGGCTTCAATGACCTGCATTTCATATCGCAGGTAGAGGATTCGAAAAGATTGAATGACACACAGGAGCCGTGCATAATCATCTCCGCATCGGGTATGATGGAAGCCGGCCGGGTGAAACATCATCTTGCCAACAGTATTTCGAATCCAAAAAATACTGTTCTTGCTGTGGGGTATTGTGCACCGTCCACATTGGGTGCCCGGATTTTAAGAGGCGATAAAGAAGTATCCATTTTCGGTACGGTTTATCCTGTAAAAGCGGATATTGAAAGACTTGATTCATACAGTGGACATGCCGATTACAGTGAGATTATGAGGTTTCTGGAATGTCAGGATAAATCCTTAATAAAAAAACTATTCCTTGTTCACGGGGAATACAAATCTCAGCAGTTTTTCCAGAACGAATTGCAGAAGGCGGGCTATACCAATATTTCTATTCCGGAAATCGGGGAAACAATCGAAATTTAGCTTTTACCCTTTCCCCGATCAGAAGAATACCGGAGTAGTTAATGAGCTGACAGAGTCGGCAGGACCTGTCAGAGTTTTCTTAAAGCCTTTATAGGGAATGAAGTTCTTAACAATTTGTTCTCTAAATAAAAAATATTATCTTTGCGGCTCATTAAAAATTAACCTTTTAATTTATTTACTATGTTAAACCAATATGAAACCGTTTTCATTGTAACTCCCGTTTTGTCTGAGGCCCAGATGAAGGAAGCGGTTGAAAAATTCCGTGGTGTGATCACCGGCAAAGGCGGTGAGATCATCAACGAGGAGAACTGGGGATTAAAAAAACTGGCCTACCCCATTCAGAAAAAATCAACCGGCTTTTTCAATCTGTTTGAATTCAAGGCACCGGGGGACCTGGTAAAAACTCTTGAAATTGAGTACAAACGTGACGAGAGGATTATCCGCTTTCTCACAACCAGGCTCGATAAATACTCAATTGAGTATGCCGAAAAGAGAAGAAACAAGAAAGAATCAGCAGCAGTAAAAGTAACGGAGGAATAAGCTATGGCAGCACCAACACAAACAAGTCAGTCAGAGATTCGGTATTTAACACCGCCGGCTGTTGAAGTAAAAAAGAAGAAATATTGCAGGTTCAAGAAAAACCATATTAAATATGTGGATTTTAAAGATCCTGAATTTCTGAAGAAATTCCTGAATGAACAGGGTAAAATATTACCCCGGCGCGTTACCGGTACTTCACTGAAGTATCAGCGTAAAGTGGCCACAGCAGTAAAAAGGGCCCGTCATCTCGCCTTACTGCCATATGTAACCGATTTGTTGAAATAGTTAATACCAGATCAATCATGGAAATTATACTGAAACATGATGTACCGAACCTCGGATACAAAGACGATATCGTAACCGTCAGAAACGGATATGCATTAAACTATCTGATTCCCCAGGGATTAGCTGTTTCTGCTACCGGTTCCACTCTCAAGTCACACAATGAGATTCTGAAACAGAGAGCTCACAAGGAAGAGAAAATCAAACAGGAAGCTCAGCAAATGGCTGAAACTCTTAAAGGTGTTTCTTTATCCATCGGTGCCAAAACAAGCACAAAGGGTAAGATTTTCGGATCTGTGAATGCCATCCAGATTGCTGAAGCATTACAGGAAAAAGGCTTTAATATCGACCGTAAGAATATCACTTTCAAGGAAGATCTTATAAAGGAAGTGGGTACCTACCACGCCCGTGTAAGACTTCATAAAGAAGTTCACGTTGAAATTCCTTTCGAAATTGTAGGGGAATAGTAAGGAGTAAGGAGTAAAAAAAACCCGGCAGTTTAACTGCCGGGTTTTTTTGTTTGTCTGCGCACCAACCTGTCAGCGTCCGGAGGACCTGACAGCGTTGTTTATATAAACGCTCAAACGCTTACAGGTCCTTCGGACGCTGTCAGGTTTTTCGCTTACACCCTCTTCAGCATCCTCTCCCACCGTATCCGGTTGATGAACTTTTTGTTTTTGTCAATCGACAGCCAGATTAGTTTCGGTTTTCCCACGATATGATCTTCGGGAACAAAACCCCAGAAGCGGGAATCCAGGCTGCTGTGACGGTTGTCCCCCATCATCCAGTAATAATCCATTTTAAATGTATATTCTGTAGCAGGCTTATCGTTTATGTAGACAGTCGAATCTTTAACTTCAAGCTTATTATTTTCATAGGTTGAAATGATGCGCTCGTATAAACACAGGTTCTTTGTGTTGATTTTAACTGTAGTGCCTTTCCTGGGAATATATAAGGGACCGAAATTATTAATCGTCCATTTATAATTTGTGTCTTGAGGAAAGGTGTCAAACATGTATTTATCAAAATAATCATTGGGTACCACCTGCTGCACACTCTTAAATTCCCTTATTTTATTTACTTCATCTTCAGTCAGGTAAGCCTGTATTACATTTGCATAACGATTTACATCATAAATCTCCATACGATCGAAAACCCTTTCTGAAATATTCTGTCCGTCCTTCAGAAAAATATAATAATTGTGTTGTATGCCAGGATACTCTTTTTCAGGTACACCATTAACATAAACTCTTTTATTTATAACCTGCAAGGTGTCGCCGGCAATAGCCACACAACGCTTTATATAATTATCGCGTTTGTCAACCGGTCTGATAGTGATATCAAAATTTTTCCATACCGCGTTCCTTGCAAGATTGTAGTATTCCTTATCCGTTTTAACAGGACGGCCGTAATATTGATCCCTTGCCTTGCGCTCCCTGGCTGAATCCCTGACTATTGAATAATAGCTGACGTTTTGATGATCAATCACTACAGTGTCACCAGCAGGGAAATTAAACACAACTGCATCATCGCGTTTCACCTTGCCAAAACCGGCAAGTCGCCTGTAAGGCAGCTTAATCCACTCCACAAAAGACCTTGTGCCACGGGTGAAGGGCATTGTATGTTGTGTGAAAGGAAATGAAAGCGGGGTATTGGGGATTCTTGGTCCGTAAGCAACCTTGCTTACATAGAGATGATCGCCTATGAGAAGGGTATTCTCCATGGAACCGGTTGGAATTTTATAATTCTGGAAAAGGAAGATGTTAATGAGGGTAACGGCAATTACAGCAAAAATTACAGCATCTAACCATTCAACAGCTTTGCTGTTAGGGCCGGTTCTTTTCTTCCAGAATGTCCAGTTAACCTTCTTTGTAATGTACATGTCAAAGATTACACCCAAACCCAGGATAAACCAGAAATTTTGTAACCAAATGACAAAAAGGATATAGATAAAGGCAACAGTACCAAACCATATCCAGTCTCTGCGATCTGCTTTCATTGTAAGTATTATTTATTGTGCTAAATGTACTATTTTTTTCGGGTGATTTATTCCGGTGATTATGAAGTGCTCTCAAAAAACACCCCTTTTAAATATTTTTAACGGTTTGTCATGCTGAGCGTAGTCGAAGCATATTCTAATTGCCCTTCGACTCCCTTCGACAAGCTCAGGGTAGACGCTCAGGGAGACTACTTCAGATTCTAATCAAATCCTTCATCGAATAAACCCCCTTCTTATCCCTTATAAATTCAGCCGCCAGCACAGCACCCAATGCAAACCCCTGCCTGCTTTTTGCCTCATGCCTTATCTGTATCTGGTCAACAGTAGAATCCCATGTAACAATATGAGTTCCGGGGACTTCATCTTCTCTGACTGCAGTTATTTTAATTGAACCGTGCTCAGATTCCTGATCCAGTTCCCATTTGGTTTTGTTTTCAAGGTTGTCGACAATACCATTGGCAAGTGTAATGGCAGTACCGCTCGGCGCATCGAGTTTATGTATGTGATGAATTTCTTCAATACTTACGTTATAACCGTCCACATTATTCATCAGCCCTGCCAGATAATTATTCAGAGCAAAAAAAAGATTTACACCTAAACTGTAATTGGATGCCCAGAAAAAAGCCTGGTTTTTTTGTCGGCATAAATCTTCCACTTCGCCAATTTTATCAGTCCATCCGGTTGTTCCGCAGACAACCGGAACATTGGCTTCAAAGCACCTTAGAATATTCGCAAAAGCCGAAGCCGGGGTTGAAAAGTCAATGGCTATATCAGCTTTCCTGAGATTTTCAACGTTGTTATCCTGTTGATTATCTATATCGATTTTCAGCACTATTGTATGATTCCTTTGAAGGGCAATCTTCTCTATTTCCCTTCCCATTTTTCCGTAACCCAGCAATGCTATTTTCATGTTGAACCGTTTAAATAAGTAATTGTAAAAAAAAAGACGCAATAAATGCGTCTTTCTTATTGTGTGTTTAAATAAACTACTTCACAGAATTAACAACAGCTTCGAAAGCCTCGGGATTATTCATGGCTAAATCGGCCAGTGCTTTACGGTTTAATGCAACACCTTTATCATTGAGCTTTCCGATCAATTCGGAATATGACATACCATGTTGTCTTGCACCTGCATTGATACGGGCAATCCATAATGCTCTGAAATTACGCTTTTTCGTACGTCTGTCGGCGTAGGCATAACCCAGTCCTTTTTCCCATGTATTTTTTGCAACTGTCCATACATTGGCTCTTGAAAGGAAATTACCCTTCGTCTGCTTAAGTACTTTTTTTCTTTTTGCTCTTGATGCTACAGCATTTACTGATCTTGGCATTTTTCTTTGATTTTTGAATGGTTAGCGCTCCGTTCAACGGAAACTTTACAGCTAATTCACTCGGTTAACACTAATTAAAATTAAATACGCAGAATCTGCGATTAACAAGCTAATAAAAGTCTTGCATTCTTTTCATCTGTGGTTGCAACCAAAGTGGAGTAACCAAGATTTCTTTTCCTTTTTGTTGTCTTTTTGGTAAGAATGTGACTTTTGTAAGCGTGTTTGCGTTTAATTTTTCCGGTTCCGGTAAGATCGTATCTTTTTTTGGCACCGGAATTAGATTTCATTTTTGGCATACTACTGTTATTATAAAAAAATTAATTATTTCACTTTTTTAGGTACCGGATTGATCAGCATGATCATCCGTTTTCCTTCCAGTTTCGGATTCTGTTCAACCTTACCAAGTTCTGCCAGGTCACCGGCAAAACGCTGCAATAAAGCTTCTCCATCCTCATTATAAACAATCGACCTTCCTTTGAAAAATACATAGGCCTTAACCTTTGCACCTTCCTGCAGGAACTTCTGAGCGTGTTTCAGTTTAAAATTATAATCATGGTCATCAGTATAGGGCCCAAAACGGATCTCTTTCACAACAATTTTTGCTGTTTTTGCTTTAAGCTCTTTTTGTTTGCGCTTTTGCTGGTACAAAAACTTCTGATAATCGATGATTTTGCAAACGGGCGGGTTGGCATTCGGTGAAATTTCAACCAGGTCAAGTTCCAATTCTTCAGCCATACGAATAGCCTCTTTAATGGGAAATATCCCCGGATTTTCGAGATTCTCACCTACTACCCTTACTACAGGTGCTTTAATTTCATAATTAACTGCAAACTGAGATACTTCTTCCCGTCTGACTTCTCTTCTAAAAACTGGCGTTGCTATACTTCGTTCCTCCTTGTTATTAGTTTATAATTAAAGCTATTGGCTTTGGGGCTTTAGTTGTTCAGCCCTTAGTTCGTAGCTTCCTGTTTCTTTACTTCGTTTTTGATAAATTCCGCAAATTCTTCGAGCTTCATAGCTCCTTTGTCTCCCTCACCCTGTTTCCTCACGGCTACAGTTCCTTCGGCTTCTTCTTTCTCGCCCACGACAAGAAGGTAGGGAATGCGCTTTAACTCATTGTCCCTTATCTTCTTACCAATCTTTTCATTACGGGAATCAATCAGGGTGCGAATATCGTAATTATTTAGGAAATTTAAAACTTTTTCGGCATAATCATGGTATTTTTCACTTATAGGCAAAACAACAACCTGGTCAGGTGTCAGCCACAAGGGAAATTTTCCGGCCGTATGCTCAATCAGAACCGCAACAAAACGTTCCATTGACCCGAATGGCGCCCTGTGTATCATAACAGGCCTGTGCTTCTGATCGTCGCTGCCGGTATATTCAAGTTCAAATCGCTCAGGCAGGTTATAGTCTACCTGAATTGTACCCAGCTGCCACTTTCTTCCCAATGCATCCTTTACCATGAAGTCGAGTTTTGGCCCGTAAAAAGCAGCTTCACCTTTAACAACCTCAGTTTTCATGTTCCTTTCCCGGGTAGCTTCAATAATTGCATTTTCTGCTTTCTCCCAGTTCTCATCAGAACCTATATACTTTTCCCGGTTACCGGGATCACGCAACGAAACCTGTGCTACAAAATCATTGAAATCGAATGCCTTGAAAACAGTATAGATAATATCAATGACCTTGATAAATTCTTCCTTAATCTGATCAGGCCTGCAAAACAGGTGAGCATCATCCTGGGTAAAGCCCCTCACGCGGGTCAGACCGTGAAGTTCACCACTTTGCTCATAACGGTATACGGTACCGAATTCAGCAAAACGGACGGGAAGATCTTTATATGACCTGGGTTTGCTTCTGTAAATTTCACAATGATGCGGACAATTCATAGGTTTCAGAAGAAATTCCTCGCCTTCTTCAGGTGTATGAATAGGCTGAAAAGAATCTTTGCCGTATTTTTCATAATGGCCTGAAGTTACATAGAGCTCCTTCTGCCCTATATGTGGTGTGATTACAGGCAAATAACCATATTTTACCTGTATCTTTTTAAGGAAATTTTCCAGTCGCTCGCGTAACTGGGCACCTTTTGGAAGCCATAACGGCAATCCGGCACCAACCTTTTGCGAAAACGTAAAAAGTTCAAGTTCCTTCCCCAGTTTCCTGTGATCTCTTGCCTTTGCCTGTTCAAGCATGACAAGATAATCATCAAGCATTTGCTTTTTGGGGAATGTAATGCCATAAATACGGGTGAGTTGTTTGCGTTTTTCATCACCCCTCCAGTATGCACCGGCCACGCTAAGAAGCTTAATTGCCTTGATATAGCTTGTATCGGGCAAATGAGGACCACGGCATAAATCAGTGAAGTTTCCCTGTTTATACAAAGTAATGGTTCCATCCTGCAAATCCTGGATCAGTTCAACCTTATATTCATCTTTTTTTTGTCTGAATAAACCTAACACATCTTCTTTGCTGATTTCCTCCCGTTTATATTCACTGTTTCTGCGGCTCAGCTCATACATCTTCTCCTCAATGCGAGGCAGATCAGCTTCGGTAATAACAACTCCCTCGCCCGGATCTACATCATAATAAAAACCATTTTCAATGGCTGGCCCTATACCAAATTTTATTCCCGGGTAAAGCGCTTCAAGAGCTTCAGCCATCAAATGAGCAGAAGAATGCCAGAAGGCGTGCTTTCCTTCAGGTGTATCAAATTTATGAAGAACCAGTGCGGCATCGGAGGTGATGGGGCGTGTGGCATCCCATACTTCATTATTAACACTTACAGCTACTACTTCACGGGCCAGACTATTGCCTATGCTCTTGGCTATATCAAGTCCGCTGATGCCCGGTTCAAATTCACGGATTGAATTGTCAGGAAAAGTTATCTTTATCATCTCGTAATCTAATGTAAAAGAGGTGCAAAGATAAAAAAAAATGTATGCTTTTGGGCTGGCATCCGTAACTCACAAAACAAAAATTCAAAAATGTGACCGACTTATATGGTAAGCTGGTAATAAAAATATATTTTTACAACACAACCATTTCAAATACAATTTACTATGAGTGAAGCAATTAAGGTGATATTAAAACAGAAATCCATCCCTACTCTCGTTGATTTTTGTATCGAAGAAAAAATTGAATTTAATGTTCGTCCGCAGGCCTTTCCGGATACCGATTGGGAATTCAACTTACTTGTGAAGGATATAAAAACGGCCGTTACTACGGGTATGTTCCTCCGCGAAAATCGAATTGATATTGCAGGTAACGAACAACAAGCCAAAGCCAAGAAAGCTCCTGTTGTTAAGAAATCAAAAGAGGAGGAAGAAAAGGAAAAGTCTGCTTCCTCTTCTGAAGAACCTAAATCAGAAGAAGATAAGGGATTATTTTAAAGAATAAATGATGTTATTATTGAATTCAAGATCACTTTCTTTATTCCACATTCACTTGCCCCGGACTTCAGGCCGGGTAGCCAATAATTGATCCCCAACTCCCAAACCAGGCCTTAAGGCCTGGTTTGTGTTTGTAAAGAGGTGACATACCAAACCCCGGCCTGAAGTCCGGGGCTATTGTCAAAGATCCGCCAGTCACCATCCGGGGGTATTAAAAGAAATCCACCAGGCTTTATTAATAGGTATTCAACCACCTGTACCGTCGTGCCGTATCACCGAATTTAATGGCCGCCATGATTTCATGTGACCCGTAGGTTTGCCGGCCAATAGGACTGAAATTATAATCAAAACCGTACCCGATAAAATAACGGTCAAAGCGGGCGCCGGCATAAATAACAAAGGCATTGTTTGTCCTGAAAGCCATTCCACCCCAATAATTATTCCTGTAATAAACTTTGGCATTAATGTCGAGCTGTGGCTTTGAAGCCGTAGGCATTTTCAGCAGCATTGAAGGCTCAATGGCGAAGTCACGATTTATGGAATAGTAATAACCTGCCAGTAGATTATAATTTCGCTTTATCCTGTAGGTGCTTCCGTTATCATCGCCAAAATGGATCGACGATTCAAACAATTGCATCACGGATACGCCTCCGTAAATTGTAGCTGATGTATAATAAATACCAAAATTGGCATCCGGAATATAAAGAGTTCCTTTAAGTCCGTCAAGCAATGGATCAATATCCTCATCACCAAGATCAATTTTATCTTTATTCAGCTTGAACTGGTAAAACAGTCCTGAAAGTCCGAACGACAACTGGCCCTGGTCAATAGCAATATGGTATGCATAGGTGCCCTCAATACCCGTTCGGTCAAGAGGGCCATTGTGATCGTTAAAAACATGCGCTGCCCAGCCGACTCTTCCTGATCTCGAACTCAGCCTTCTCTTTCTCCTTACTGAGGCATTTTTTGAGATAAAACTGTTTCGCAATAGCCGTGAATCAATGGTGATAGCGTGTGTTTTCGGCGTACCTTTAAAACCGACCCATTGTTCTCGCGCTACCAGGCTTATACTTGTGTAGCCGTCACTTCCGGCAGTAGCCGGATTCAACAAAAATTTATTGAACGTATACTGGCTGTAAACCGGTAATTGCTGTGCCCCTGCAAACCTTATAGGAACTATGAGGGAGAACAGCACAATTGTTTTCAGGTATCTGTTTAACATAGGCAGCATTTTACTATCTGATAATACTTACCGTACCGGTCAAAACTCCATAGCCCGGCACTTTCAAATCAATAACATAATAATAGTTTTCGACAGGAAGATCCTTACCGTTAGGTCCTTTACCATCCCATTCTCTTCCTGAACCACCGTCGGACTGGTAAACTCTTCTTCCCCACCTGTCGAATACCTGTATATCCGCATCCGGGAACATGTTAATATTCTTAATTAACCATGTATCATGATGTCCATCGTCATTCGGAGTGAAAGCATTAGGAATGACAAGCAGATTTTCAGGTGAGCAATCTCTGATGGTAACCTGGTCAGTTCCTTCACATCCGTTGATATCGGTTACAATAACGCTGACAACACCGGCTCCCTCATGTATTTCAACCGGATTACCGGTCTGGCCTGTTGACCATTCGTAGTTTTCAAAACCGCCTGCGTCCAGCATCAGGGTGTTGCCTTCACATAAAACTGTGTCGGGACCCAGGTTTACAACGGGATTGTCATGCATTGTGACAATTACTGTGTCATACCCTTCGCACGCATATTCGTCAATAACATGCAAAGTAATTGTGTCAGTTGCTGTGGCGGTAAATGCCGAACCGGTCGAATGGTCCTGCCATTCATAGGAGATGTAATCACCATCCGGTTCAAAAAGGTGAGTTTGCCCTGTACAGAGTGAAACATCGGCACCCATTGAAGGATCAGGCAGAGAAACCCTGATCAGGGTATCACTTACTTCACCTGAACAACCCTCAGCAGAGATTTCAGTAATCTCGAGATGGTAAACTGCAGATGCTGCAGGCCAGTCAACTTCAATTGCAGCTGTATCTGAAATTGTTATATCAAGTTCCGGAATATACCAGTTATAAACTGAACCAGGCGTTTTATTTACATAGTATCCTGAATTTTCAGTTCCGGCACAAATCACATCAACATAACCATCTTCATAATCACCGGCATGTTGAGCCATAATAGGACCTGAAACCGGAACTGCGAATGCTCTTACAACCACACTGCTGTCCCATGTACCCAGGCAGACGGTAACAGAATTATAAGCACGTGCCCAAACCTGTAGTGTTGAACCTTCAGGAATTGTTGTGCTATATGTATAAGGTACCGTCTGGTCTTTTGATATAACTGAACTTCCTCCGTCGATCGAAAACTCAACCTGGTCGCCGGTTGTCAATGCAAGAAAATCAACAGATCCTTCACCACAGCGGTTTTCTGAACTAATTGATACTGCAGGCGTTGACACTGAAATGTAATCAACCCTTGTTAACGTATCTGCCAAACCATTACTGATAATTAAAGTAACCGTTTTAAGTCCGGAGGTAAGGAAAGTAACCTGGTGAGGTCCTGAACCTGTTGCACTGTCAGGCGAAGCGCCTTCACCGAATATCCACGTATAAGTAGTGAAAGCATTAACTCCGGTTGATGCATCTGTAAAGGTTATTGTTTGTCCCGGACAAACTACAGTATCATCTGCTGTGAAATCAGCTGTCAGATTACAACCCTGCAGTTCAATATCAAGGGAAACCGTATCTGCTTTACATCCGTTGCTATTAGTTTCAATAACCCTTATTGCGCCGCTGTTAATAGTAAAGTCCACCAGGATCGAATTGTTTTCGGGACCTGTTTCACCGGATGTTATGACAGCGCCGGCCGGAACCATCCACTCATAGGATGAACCCGTTTTTAATAGAACACTGTAATTTTCACCCTTAGCGCTGCAAAGCGGCTGGCTTTCACCTGTAATTGCAGATGTCACCGGTATATCGGAGTATACTTTATGAGTTGCTGTAAGAGGACCACCGCAACCTTCGGCCACAACTGTAATGATTGAAGGACCTGTCCAATGATCGGTAAAAGTAACCGCACCGGTTTGAGAATCAATTGTATTTCCTTCAGTAACCGAAGCATTATCGAGGCTGTAGCTAATTGAATTGGAATAATCCGAATTGGCCGTAAAAATCACTGTTCCTGCACCTTCACAGCGTGATGAACTATCACCGGCAACAAATACAGGGATCATCACATTATGCAGAATGGTAAGTTTAATTGTATCATCTGATGATGTCCAGCCTGAACAATCCGGACTGCCCGTCGGATCCACTTCAGCGGTAAACCATGTGGTCTGTGTGAGCGCCCCCGGATTTAATGTAGCGGCATTAGCTCCGGCTACAAGATTCCAGGTAGCTCCATTGTCTGTACTGGTTAACCACCTGTAGCTGTAGGTACCCGATGACCCTGTGGGACTGATTGTCATGGCTGCAGGATCATAGCCTGTACATTGGGTGGCGCTGCTTTCGCCGGTAATATTGCCGACTAAAAGTGCCGGTTGTATCGTGATCTGTATGGTGTTGTCACTGGCTGTCCATCCTGAACAATCGGGACTTCCTGTCGGGTCCGCTTCTACCCTGAACCATGTGGTTTGGGTGACAGCATCCGGATCATAGCCGGCTCCATTGGCGCCTGCAACCAGGTTCCACGTGCTTCCGCCATCCGTACTGGTTGACCAGCGATAGTTGTAAGTGCCGGATGCCCCTGTGGGAGTTATCGTCATTACTGCCGGGTTATATCCGGAGCACTGCGTTGAACTGCTTTCACCGGTTATACTACCCACTGCAAGAGCCGGTTGGATTGTAATTTGTATTGTATTGCCACTGGCGGACCAGCCTGAACAATCCGGACTGCCCGTTGGATCCACTTCTGCGCTATACCAGGTGGTTTGTGTAATAGCAACCGGATTATAAGTAGCTGCATTGGCTCCTGCAACCAGGTTCCATGTGGTTCCATTGTCAACACTGGTATACCACCTGTAGCTGTAGGTGCCCGATGCGCCAGTCGGACTGATCGTCATTGCTGCCGGATCATAACCGGAACACTGCGAAGAGCTTGTTTCACCGGTGATGTTGCCAACGGTAAGAGCGTGTTGAATTGAAATTTGTATCATGTTGCCACTGACTGTCCATGTAGCACAATCAGGACTTCCTGTCGGATCCACTTCAACCCTGTACCATGTCGTTTGTGTGATGGCATCGGGATTATAAATAGCTGTATTGGCTCCTGGTACAAGATTCCACGTTGTTCCATTGTCAGAACTGATTGACCACCTGTAGCTATATATGCCAGTTGCACCGCCGGGACTTATCGTCATCGTTGCGGGATCATAACCGGAACACTGGGTAGCGCTCGTTTCACCAGTGATGTTGCCTACAGTGAGAGCCGGTTGAATTGTGATCTGGATTGTGTTGTCGCTTACCGTCCAGCCTGTACAATCAGGACTGCCTGTTGGGTCTACTTCTGCCCTGTACCAAGTGGTTTGTGTAATCGCGCCGGGATTATAGGTAGCTGCAGTAGCTCCTGCAACCAGGTTCCATGTTGTGCCATTGTCAGTACTGATTGACCACCTATAGCTGTAGGTACCGGATCCGCCTGTGGGACTCATTGTCATCGTAGCAGGGTCATAACCGGAACACTGCATAGAGCTTGTTTCACCGGTGATGTTGCCAACCGTTAAAGCTGTCTGAATGGTGATTTGAATGGTGTTGCTACTGACCGTCCAGCTTGCACAATCGGGACTGCCAGTTGGATCCACTTCAGCCCTGTACCATGTGGTTTGAGTAATAGCGCCCGGGTTATATGCAGCTGCATTGGCGCCTGCAACCAAATTCCAGGTTGTACCATTGTCAGTACTGGTTGACCACCTATAACTATATGTACCTGCACCGCCGGTAGGACTGATTGTCATTGCTGCCGGATCATAACCGGAACACAGGGTGGCGCTTGTTTCACCGGTGATATTGCCAACGGTAAGAGCCGGTTGAATAATAATCTGTATAGTGTTTCCACTGACTGTCCATGCAGCACAATCAGGACTTCCTGTCGGATCCACTTCAGCCCTGTACCATGTGGTTTGAGTAATAGCGCCCGGATTATACGCAGCGGCATTGGCTCCTGCAACCAGGTTCCATGTGGTTCCATTGTCAACACTGGTCGACCACCTGTAGCTGTATGTGCCGGATGCGCCTGTGGGACTGATTGTCATCGCTGCCGGGTCATAACCGGAACACTGTGTGGCGCTCGTTTCACCGGTAATGTTACCCACTGTGAGAGCTGCCTGAATGGTGATTTGTATCGTATTGCCGCTGGCTGTCCATGTAGCACAATCCGGACTTCCTGTCGGATCAACCTCTGCTCTGTACCATGTCGTTTGTGTGATGGCTCCGGGATTGTAGGTTGTTGCATTCGCTCCAGCAACCAGGTTCCAGGTAGTTCCATTGTCAACACTGGTTGACCACCTATAATTATATGTTCCGGCACCGCCTGTGGGACTTATCGTCATTGCTGCCGGATCATAACCGGAACACTGGGTGGCGCTCGTTTCGCCGGTGATGTTGCCCACTGTGAGAGCAGCCTGAATGGTGATTTGTATAGTGTTTCCACTGACTGTCCATGTTGCACAATCCGGGCTTCCTGTCGGATCCACCTCTGCCCTGTACCATGTGGTTTGTGTAATAGCGCCCGGATTATAGGTAGCTGCATTAGCTCCGGCAACAAGGTTCCATGTAGTTCCGTTGTTGGTGCTGGCTGACCACCTGTAGCTGTAGGTTCCTGTTGCGCCGGTAGGACTTATCGTCATCGCTGCCGGGTCATAACCGGAACACTGGGTAGCGCTCGTTTCACCGGTGATGTTGCCTACTGTGAGAGCAGCCTGAATGGTGATTTGTATAGTATTGCCACTGACTGTCCATGTAGCACAATCCGGACTTCCTGTCGGATCAACCTCTGCTCTGTACCATGTCGTTTGTGTGATGGCACCGGGATTGTAGGTTGCTGCATTCGCTCCTGCAACCAGGTTCCAGGTAGTTCCATTGTCAACACTGGTTGACCACCTATAATTATATGTTCCGGCACCGCCTGTGGGACTGATCGTCATTGCTGCCGGATCATAACCTGAACACTGGGTGGCGCTTGTTTCACCGGTGATGTTGCCCACTGTAAGAGCCGCCTGAATGGTGATTTGAATAGTGTTTCCACTGACTGTCCAACTTGCACAATCAGGACTTCCTGTCGGATCAACCTCTACCCTGTACCATGTGGTTTGTGTAATAGCGCCCGAATTATAAGTAGCGGCATTGGCTCCCGCAACCAGGTTCCAGGTTGTACCATTGTCAATGCTGGTTGACCACCTATAATTATAAGTACCTGCACCACCGCTCGGACTTATCGTCATCGCTGCCGGGTCATAACCGGAACACTGCGTTGAACTGGTCTCTCCTGTGATATTACCTACAGAAAGGGGAACCGGTGATGCATTGATAATTGCGTTTCCTGAAGCAGGTGATATGCATCCCAATGAATTGGTGACAGTAAAGGTATATGTGTTACCAGCGGTAAGTCCTGTCAGGGTTGTTGTTGTTCCGCTACCGTTAAAGACCTGTCCGCCGGGTGATGCAGTGATTGTCCATGTGCCCGTTCCGGGAAGACCGCTCAATGCAACACTGCCTGTATTTACCATGCAGGTAGGTTGAGTTACAGAACCCACAACGGGTGCTGATACAGTACTCACTGAAACAGTTACAGCAAAACGGCCGGTTGATTCACACCCGGTAACCGTTTGGCTTGCATAATAAATGTATCCGTCAGTCAGTGCAGTCCCGGCAGTGAGAGGTGAGCCTCCAGTGGCTGCAGAATACCATAATATCCCTGTACCGGTAGCGGTAAGATCAGCAATTGTGGGAGCATCCGATGCGCAGAAATCCTGGGTGGGATCTCCTGAAGGAGCAACCGGATCCTCGGGATCTACAGTCACAGTTTGCGTCAATTGAGAACTGCAACCATTGTTATATGCCAGTACATTGAATAGCGTACTTGCCACAATCTCATCTGAAGGCAGGCCAATGTCACCACCCGTTCCTGCAACGGCTGAGCCAACATTTACGGCTCCTTCCCTTAGTTGATAATTAAAACCCGATTCGGAATTATGCACGGTGATAATCGCCGGGCTGTTATGACAAACCGAAACCGGCGCAGTTACTACAAGACTGGTAACTGGTTGAGGATCCACTACAACATTTATACTGTCTTTTCCTTTGACAGGTCCGTTAAATTCGGTAACAGCAACAGAGCCATTACCGGGAGTATCCCATGTAACACTAATTGAATTGCCGGTTCCTGAGGCAGGTGAACCGCCAATAACCGACCATAAGTATGTGTGACCTGCAATCGAGGGCGTCGAATAGTTAACAATATTCCCTTCGCACTGATTCGGGTTATCAGGACTTATATCCGGCGACGGTGTACTGACAACAGTAATTGATTGAATATCCGAAGCTTTACAACCATTAGAGCTTGTCTCGGTTACCTGAAGCTGGTACGTAGCCGGAAAAGCTCCGGGTGTAGTAATTGTAATATTAGTTGAAGACAAAGCGGGTGATGAAATAGTTCCTCCCGATGCTCCACTCCAGCTCCATAAATAGGTACTTCCTCCATTGGCTGTTGTAAGGTAGTTCCTTACTTCACCGGCACCTACAGTGAAGGTTCCGCTTATATCCGGGAGAAATGTGGGCTTTACAGTTACATCCATGGAATTTCCCCATATAGTTCCCGGCTTTGTTGCATCTGAAACTGCGGTTAGCTGAATTGTCTTCACACCGGGACCTCCCAACTCAGCTCCGGTTAATTGTATATCATAAGTGGAAGTGGTGATTTCTGATTGTGTATAAGGATTGCCGCCTGCTGTATATGACAGGGTCCACTTCGGTGACCCAGTAAGTAAAACTCTCACGGTTACTACTTCACCATTGTTACAGATTTCAGCAGGGCTTACACTTACAATCTTTGCTGTTACACCGCTGATTCCCAGGGTGAAAACATAATTATCCGATGTCACCGCACTTGTAGTGGCTACAGTTCCTGCACTGAGATTACCACTTGCTGCAGCACCAACTTCCTCCCAACGGTTAGCAGGCGTGACCCATTGTGAAACCCTTGTTGAATTTACGGAGGCGATTTCACTGTTTGCATCCCACCTGAGCCGCACATTGGCACTGTTGGCCCCCGGCCTGGTTACAACCCAGTATTCATTGTCGCTTACCGATGTAAGTGGTGTAAAAAGACTTGTCCTGTCATACAAACTATTCGGATCATTATTCACATAGCGTGCTGCCCAATAAGTGGTCGCAGAAACATCGGACAAAAGTATATTACCATACCGGGTCGGCTTATCAGCTGAAGAATTGTAATTACCTACAGGAAAATTGAAGGACTGGCCGGCAAGAATCCTTTTTCTGAGAGGACCATCAACAAATGAGGCATCGCCTCCTCCTGTCACAACATTCATCGCCGAACTTGCGAGAGTAAGCAAATTCACGTCTGTTGTAAGAATATTTCCATTCGTCAGGTATAGTCGGTTAGCTACCTGAACAGGAGAATTCAGCAATAGATTCGCTGAATTGTTAATCTGCAGATTATAATAACTCTCTGTACCATTTGCAGTGATCTGCTGTTGAGTTGTACCTGAAAAAGAGACCAGACCGGTTCCGGGTACAAATCCATTCAGCCAGTTGTCCGTCCAGTTACCTTTTATCGTAATATTCTTATTGTATACATTATTCAGGAGCTGACTCTGGGTAATAAGCATATTGCCATTAACAACGATATTCATGCTCGACATATACTTTGAATAGATCCCGGTAAACTCCAGGTTCTGGTATTCCTTAATTATTGGTGAAATACTTGCCAGCGGAGAAATGGGATTGGAACCATTATATTCTATTGTACTGCCGGTAGTATTCATGAATGAAACATACTCACCACCCGGGAATACAAATTGTCCGGCATCGGTGTTGCTCATAATAATCCGGCCGCTTCCTGAAACGTGACCAAAATTATGGCCGGTAGTTGTATTAAGATTTAGAATTCCGTTATTCTGAATGGAATAGGCAGACCGGTCAAGAGTTGAAACATTGATCCGGTGTCCGGATGCAATAATAACAGGATTTCCGTCAGGAGGCGCGGAGGCAGCGGGGCCGCCGTGTCCAACCACAGACCATGATCCTGATGTATTCCAGTCAGCTCCGGTGGTCGTAATATTCGGTGCAAGATTGTAACTATAATAAACAGGTTTTGTAACGAAGTTGGGCGGTTCACCACATGTATATTCGCCATCTATATAATTCTGGTTCAGTGTAATTGTATTTGCGGTTGTGTTCATAACACCCGAACCATAATTCGTCCACGCACCTCCGTAATACCTGGCTCCCACATAATTCGTCTCCGTTCCTGTTACATCTGCATCTCTGTAGTTATAAATATGTTGAACAGACGTCATACCTCCGAACGCTGTACTGCTGACATTCCAATAGTATTGCAGTTCGTCGCTTAATGCATTCGTTACAGAAGGTATTCGGGAATTTACTGGTTTCAGTGTTATACTACCCGGTGAAGCAGAAGAAAAAGTAACCGTGTAACGCACCGGTGTATACTTACCGGCTACACCAACAGGGAATTCAAAAACAGCAGGTGAAACAGAAGGATAGTTTTTGCGGACGCCACCGTCGCTAAGCGCACCATTTGTAATAATCCAGTTGCGGTTTACCGTAATACCCGGCGTTCCCCCTATTGTAGCAGCAGAACCCAGCGTAAGAAGGTTATCGTCGATATAAAAGTATCCTGAAGTAAGGGTGAGTAAACCGTTAATGGTGACATTAGCTTTAAGCGTAACACCATTGGCAGCACCATTCGTAATATTCACATTTCCGAATTGCCCGTTCCCGTCCCCTGAAATCACCTGGTTTGCCGATCCCTGGATATTCAGGCTTCCGGTTCCTGATGATGAATGTATACCATTATTAATAATGTTTCCTTGGGCCACTATATTCAATATGCCGGCATTGGTAAGGGTTCCGTTAAGAATCGCAAGTGAATCGGCAACTACCGGTGAGATCGTTGCGCTTGTAAAAGTGACTGCTGTTCCGGGAATTTTATCTATAAATAGTTTACGAAATGTAGTATTTGTTCCAAATTGGGCAGTTTGTGAGTTTCCTCCGGTGAAAAAGGTGATGTTATTACCGGTGGTATAGGTTCCGTTGTTTGTAAAATTGCCGGCAATTGAAACATTCCTGTTGTTACAGGTTAAAGTGCTATTGCCTGCTATCATAAGGTCACCCTTAAGTACAAGAGGATTGACCATGATATTGGCTGTGGAGGTATTAGTAGCATTAAACCCTGTAATGTAAAGATCAAACAGGTTACAGGACGCATCTATATTGTAAACCTGGTTACCGATAGCCGCAAGGGGTGCCAGGTTAATTCTTCCGGCTGTCACATTGGCTATATCCGGCCTGATGTATAAATCGCCGAAATCGACGCCACCTCCTCTGATAATGTTGGTAGTTCCTCCGGATACGTCAAATACGCTGCCTGCATTGCAGATCTCAAGTTTTGCCCTTGTATTGTCCTGGTTTTTACCATAAACATAAAGAGTGCCTCCGCTTTGATAAAATTTCAGGGCGCCTTGTGTAATTTTAGAACTTCTTTTAATCTGGCCGTTTACATTCAACGTTCCTCCGCTAATTTCAATCGTTGGCAAGCCATCTGAAGAATATTCAATGCAGTTTCTCCGGTTATATGAATTGTTGCCCACGTTGAGCGTGCCTGACAATACTTCAAGTTTTCCCACCAGGAAAAGAGTGCTGTCATTGGCATTATTATTAACCACTGTAACATTAGCCACGCTGTCAACGCTCAGGCATGCCGATTCAGGGATTATGACGCTCCTGTTGGTTGAAAGGTTAAATGTGCTTTGCTTGATTCTGAAAGTTCCGTTCTTAATAGAAACTGAAGGATCAAAGGTTGCGCTTGTGGAAATATCAGCCCTGACATTCAGAACAGGACTCTGCGTAGTACCCTTGTCTATAGTAAGAGAATAAAAAGCTTTTAAAGCTCCCCTGATACTGGCATCACTTGTACCTTTAAAATAGGTAAGCATTCGACCGGTTCCGGGATTCAGATTAAACGTGCCCGAACCTGTCAGGCTGTTGTAAAGTTCTAAAATATGATTAACTGATGCGCTGTTATTCACGCGGAATATACCATTATCAAGGAGGTTTCCCATTACCCTGATAGTCTGTATATTTGTATTCTGAACCTCAAAGATGCCTGATTCTATATTGAAATTGTGGTTAGTTACTATAGTATGAGTAGCAGTTGTATTCGTATTTACCTGTCCCGTTCCGGTCCCGGAAACAGTGAGATCATTGAAAATATTCAGGTTGCAGTTGGGTAATGTGATGTTCCGGCCTGCTTCGGGACTGATTTTCAGGTTAAAATAATGGTCCAGTACAAGCCCGGTTCCGGTTGAAATTGTAGGAATTAAAACATTGGCGCCTGATGTATAATATTCCACAGTTCCGCCTGTTGGTCCTATGAAATCTCCGAAATCGCCCTGCGGAAAATAATTATTGGCCGCAATCCGTAATGTTCCGCATCCGGTAATTCCTTTTTCAGGAAGTGCCTCGAAATTGTGTCCTGTAAAAGTCCGGAGGTCGAGGACGGATCCTGAAAAAATAGTCAGGCTTCCGCATACCCGATTAGCCTGGTTTATAATAACAGTGTGATTGTGTGTGGCATCACCGATTATAACAATGGTGTTGGCATCCGGCACACTGGCTCCTCCCGGCCCTCCGACGGCTGTGGAAGACCATGTAGCCGTATTGTCCCAATCGGTATTTAAACCGCTGCTATAACGTACCGGAATGACACCGAATGCAGCAGGTTCGCCGGCTGTGTATTCCCCGTCGGCTTCCGATGCATTGTCAAAAGTAACCGTATTCAAACCGTCGTTCACCAGCACCTGATTGTTGATTACATTCCATGAATCGCCGGCAGAACTCCTGTAAACAGCAGGGATGTAAATACTTTCATCGCCGTTGACGAAAAAATTCGTCGCAGCATGATAGGTATAAACATGAGTCACTGAACCGGAGACAATACCGGAAAAACCGGATGAAGTGGTTTCCCAGTAACAAGCCAGAGAATTCGGAGTCTGAGCCAGGGGATGCCTTATACTTACCGGACGGGTTGTAACTGTTCCGTAGGATGATGGGGTTGAACCAAAGCGAATGGAGGCCGGCAAGTAATAATAGGTACCTGCAAGGTTGAACCCAAAAGGAAAATCAAATGCATTTGTTCCGGAATACTTCTTGCTGACACCGCCGTCCGACATAAGGCCTGCTGTCTGTATCATCCGTCCTGTCCCGAAAGACTTACCCGATCCCGTCAGGTTATCGAATATATCTCCTGTTTCAGTAAATAAAAGATTGTTTGTGCCAATATTTAACCTGGCCATTGTATTGGCCAGCCTAAGGTCCCCGGTAACCGTCATATTACTCTGCAGGGTCACACTACCGCCTGTTTTATTCAGAGTGAGGTTGTTGAATCTGCCGGTTCCGTCTCCCGATATGGTCTGATTCCCTGTTCCGGTAAGTTGGATACTTCCGGGTCCGGTTCCGGGCTTAAAATGGGTCCCCGAGTTAACAATATTCCCTCTTACTTCCAGTATACGTCCATTGTCAGTGAATGTGCAACCGTTGTCGATGTTCAGGTTAGCGTTTACAACCACAGGAGTGGCAGGGCTAGCATTATTAATCGTAAGATTTGAAGCATTAGCCAGGGATAAGTTATTGAGGTTACCATTAATGGTACCCTGAATATCAAACGTTTGAGCACCACTACCGTTGAATATGGTTGTATTTGTTCCTGGAGTATAGGTTGTGCCGGTATTGATGTTAAAATTTCCCCCTACCAGAACATTTACATTTTGTACGTTATTGAAAACTACGCTGTTTTGCAAAGTAAAATTTTTCTGAACCACTAAGGGTAAAGGATTTACCAGAGTGGTAAGGCCTGCAATCCCTCTGACCTGGAAACTGTTACCTGTACCGTATACTTCGAGATTTGGCAGGGGCACTGTTGAGTTTACATATGCTGGCCTGGCCGTTGTACTTATCCGGATTGTACCTCCTGTTACTTCCACGTTTTTTGGAAGACATCCCAGAAGAAGGCTGAAATTAGTTGCATTTCCGGCGCCGCCATATGAAGTTTGAATATCAATGGTACCGCCTGTCATTATAAAAACATTATCCGGATAGGCGATTGAAAAGGTAGCATGTTGTGGTGTTGCCCCTGATATATCATAGGATCCACAAGTCAGTGTACCTCCGTACATTTTAAAAGCACCACGGTGAAGATCAGGGTTTGCCAAAACGGATGGCCTGCAAGACCGTGTAAGAATATTACCGCTTTCGATTATAAAATTGCCTGATTCGCGCAGTACCATACCTATCTGGCCCAGTAAAGTAACCTGGCAATTGGAAGAAAAACGGACCGTGCCATAGGTGAACAGTGCGCTGTATGAGGTTGAGGAATTCATTGTAATTGTAGATCCGTCAAACCATATCCCGGCATCTTCATCCACAACATATGCATCCGTACTCAGTGATGGAATGACAATATTAGGACCGAGTCGCAGTGTACCCGAAAGCAGTCCCAATGCATTGTAATTAGGCAGATTCGGGGGTGTTCCCGGATTGTAGGTAGTACGCTCATTTCGGCCCATAAGCTGGAACCGTGTATTATTATCAGCATCAATGTGAAGTATAAAAGTCTGGTCAGTACCCTTGGCAATTTCAATACGATAGAAGACAGTTGGCCCGTCACATACAACATACTGATCCTTGATGCCATTATTGAAGATCACATCAGACCATCCGGCCTGGGTTCCCCCGGTGGGATTGCCCCCGTAAACCGGGGAAGTCATATTCGTGAACCGGACTATTCCTCCATTGTTATAAAGGTTACCTTTTATTGTAATCTGATGACTTCGTCCTCCGGAAGTGGTTGCTGTGCTGCTTCCGATATTTCTGACCCCGACTCCGATGCGACCGTTTTGATTCACTATCACATCGCCGTTAAAATTCACTATCCTCTGAACGATTGATGCATCATCGCCAATTTTTAATTTCCCTTTTTCAATTGTGGCAGTGTTATTAATAATCAATGTGGTGGCATTATTGTAAAGGACACTGTCAGTACTATTATTCAGGTTTATTATCAGGTTATTATATTCAAACTGTTGTAATGTGAATCCTCCCATGTTTCGGTATTCAACAGTACCTCCTCCTGGTTTTATAAAAGTACCTGTTGCAAAATCCGGGAAATCAGCAGAAGAAATCCTCAGCATGCCGGAACCGTTTAGTATGCCACCGAAATTATGTCCTGTTGTTGTTGTGATATCCAGAACAGCCCCTTCCTGTATTGTAACGGAGGCAACGGTTTTTGCGGCTTCTCCGGTTGGAATTATTACAATTCTGCCGTTAAGAATGACAACATTTTCTCCCGCCGCAGGTTGTGCTTGCATTGAAGGATTGATCAGCGTAGTTCCGGAAGGATCAAGGGTCCATGTTCTCCAGTTTGTTCCACCAACAGCCCAATTTCCTGATTGATAGCTGTACCAGGTTGTCTGCGAAAAAATGACGGTTGGGATGAAAAGGAGAAAAAGTAAAAGTTTAGCCTTCATGACTGGTAGCGGTTAAGGATTGTTGCAAGTTATTACTTCACAAGGCATAAAGAAAAAAAACAGCGAATAACTTATTAACTTTTTATTAATAGAATTCCGGCAATATATAAAGAATTACAATGAGTTTAACTGTATATAACGGTTTTAACAAAGGATGTACCGGCCATTTAAAATAGCGGTTACAACAAATAAAGTTTTCTGTTAACTTTGCCGCACCAAAAAACAAAAAAATGAAGAAACATAGTTTTAATTACCTGCTACCTATTATTGTGGCAATCATTACCCTACCCCTTGCCTGTAAACCTGTTGCTCAGAAAAGCATTGGTTTGCAGCTTTATTCACTTCGTGATAGTATGGATAAAAATCCGGTAAGTACTATTGAGGAAGTTGGAAAAATCGGTTACAAAACTGTTGAACTTGCCGGTTATTCAAACGGTAAGTTTTATCAGATGGATCCGGCCGAAATCAAATCAGTGGTTGAAAAGAGCGGAATGACCATTATCAGTTCGCATTGCGGATTTCCTGTACCTGATTCAACAAAATGGGATTCTGTGATGGGTCTATGGGATGTTTGCATTGCAGCTCACAAAGCCGCCGGAATTCCCTACATGGTTCAACCTTTTATGGACAGTGTAGGTTACCAGTCACTGGCAGGCCTGCAAAGGTATTGTGACTATTTCAATGCTATTGGCGAAAAATGCCGTCAGCAGGGTATACGCTTTGGTTATCATAACCATTCAGAAGAATTCAAAACCGTTGAAGGACAGGTAATATATGATTACATGCTCCAGCACACCGATTCATCAAAGGTTTTCTACCAGATTGATTTATGGTGGATCAAAAAAGGCGGTGCTGATGCAATCTCTTATTTTAACAAATATCCCGGAAGGTTCCTTTCATACCATGTAAAGGACAGCCTTGAAGTCGGCGCCAGCGGAATTATGGATTTCAAACCGTATTTCGAAAATGCTGCCCTTGCAGGAATGAAATACTACATTGTTGAGCAGGAAGCATTTGAAAAAACTCCTTATGAAGGTGTAAAACAATCCTTTGATTTTCTCAATCAAGCGGAATATGTAAAATAATCTGTTTAAGTAAAAATAAAAACCCCGGTACTTCACCCGGGGTTTTATTTTGGCTTTTTTTTATTTGCCTGATTACTCTGTGCCCCTGGATTCAAGCCCCGACATACAGAAGTTGAACAATCCCCCTTGAAATAAAACGAACTTAAGAACCCTTGATCTGTTGTTAATTCTTACATATTATTCACTATTTTTACATAAAAGCCTAAACATTTTTAAAAGCGTATGAAGATTACAGTAGTTGGAGCGGGAAACGTTGGTGCAACATGTGCCGATGTACTGGCGCACAGGGATGCAGCTCATGAAATAGTGCTGGTTGACATAAAACCCGGGATTGCTGAAGGTAAGGCCCTTGATATATGGCAAAGCGCACCGATCGACAGGTTTAACTCAAAACCTATAGGCGTCACCAACAACTACCTTCCTACTGCAAATTCAAGTGTTGTAGTGATAACTTCAGGACTTCCCCGTAAGCCGGGTATGAGTCGTGATGACCTTATCGAAACCAATGCTGTCATTGTTAAACATGTTACTGAACAGGTGATCCAGTATTCTCCCTGTGCAGTAATCATTGTTGTTTCGAATCCGCTTGATGTTATGACCTACCAGGCCTATATTACTTCAAAGTTTCCGAGAACACGTGTTATGGGTATGGCCGGAATCCTTGATACCGGAAGATATAAAGCTTTCATTGCAGATGAGCTCAATGTTTCGCCCAAAGATATCAGTGCTCTTTTGCTTGGAGGACATGGCGATACCATGGTTCCTCTTCCAAGATACACAACCGTTTCAGGAATACCCGTTACTGAACTTCTGCCTGCAGAAAAAATCGATGCCATTGTTGAACGCACACGATTCGGAGGAGGCGAATTGGTAAAACTCATGGGCACTTCTGCCTGGTATGCACCCGGATCAGCAGCTGCGCGAATGGCAGAAGCTGTAATCAGGAATCATAAGAGGGTTTTCCCCTGCTGTGTAAAACTTGAAGGTGAGTACGGACTTGAAAACGTGTTTGTAGGGGTACCTGTAATTCTTGGCAGAAACGGCATTGAACGGATCATTGAGTTGAACCTTACTGATAAGGAAACTGAAATGTTGCATGAAAGTGCCAGAGCAGTAAAAGAAATGATGGAGGTACTTGACAAACTGGAAGAAAAAAACCGTTAGAGGGGATCTAACGGTTTAACAGTTCGTTCCATGACTTAATAAGCTGCATTCTTCTCTTTCCGTGGGTTTCGGGTATAATTTCTTGAGAAATCCACTATCCTGCGCACGACATCATCATCTACATCACTCTGAAGGCCTTTAAGGTAATATCCTACGGCCTCAAGTTCCTCACTTTCAAGGAACCCCGCAAGCTTTATCAATTCATTTTCACTATCATCTTCGAATTTGGTCGAACCATACATGGTAAAGGTTCTATTCATAGGTAAAAAAATAAATTAATAAATAAGTTTAAGAAAGAACGTCGGAAACTTATCCAAATTGTGATAAAGATAATAAAATATTTATTCCAGCCAACAATCGATGAAGGAGGCTATGATTCAGCCCTTCATGAGCTTAATGGGCGTTGAAGGGCTGAAATTAATCGATTCAGGAGGCAGTTAATGTAAGATTCTTTTCTTTCACCATTCTCCGGAGGTTTATAAGCGCATAACGCATCCGTCCCAAAGCGGTGTTGATGCTGACGTTTGTATGATCGGCTATTTCTTTAAAACTGAGTTCGCAATATTGTCTTAAAATCAGCACTTCCTTTTGCTCTTCGGGCAAGCTATCGATCAGCAGACGTATATCCTTCCGGATCTGCTTGTCAATTATCACGTCCTCAGCAGGCTTATCAGCATATTTATGCGAATTCAGAATGTCAAGTCCGAAATCTTCACGTGATGTGGCATTCAGTTGGCGTTCCTTCCTGTAATGATCAATTACAAGGTTATGCGCAATCCTGAGCACCCATGCGAGGAATTTTCCGTTATCCTGGTATTTGCCGCAATCAAGCGATTTAATGACCTTGATAAATGTATCCTGGAAAATATCTTCAGCCAAATGCTGATTTTTTACCAGTAAGAAAATGTAGGTGTAAACTTGTTTCCGGTATCGGTTGATGAGCAGTTCAAGACTGTTCATATCGCCACTGACGAACCTGCTTACAAGTTCATTGTCAGCTAAATAAATGTTATTCAAAACTACCTCCTTTTTGATGTGAAAAAAGTTAGAGTAGATTTGTGGCGATAGGCTGTCCTCCTGTGATGTAGTTAATTAAACTTTTTTACCGTTTTTTTAGAAAAGAAAACAATACTTTTGCGAAAATAACTTTTTTTTACAAACAAACACAATATTCTTTTGTTTTTTCACAATGCCGGAAAACGAGTTGTTATACGATAAAAATGCTATTGAGGTTTCAGGCGCAAGGGTACATAATCTGAAAAACCTTAGTCTTACAATTGATCGCGATAAATTTATAGTAATCACCGGGTTATCCGGTTCGGGAAAGTCATCGCTTGCTTTTGATACAATCTATGCTGAAGGACAGCGGCGTTATGTAGAAAGCCTTTCATCATATGCCCGGCAGTTCCTGGGTCGTATGAACAAACCGGAAGTCGATTTTATCAGGGGACTTCCCCCTGCCATTGCAATTGAACAAAAGGTAAACACAAGGAACCCCCGGTCAACTGTAGGAACTTCAACCGAAATATATGATTACCTAAAACTGATGTATGCAAGGGCCGGAAAAACTTATTCTCCGGTATCAGGAAAGCAGGTAAAAAAAGAAACGGTCACTGATGTAGTCGATTATATCGAAACTTTTCCTGAAGGGGCACGCCTCATGATACTATACCCGTTAGGAAACGGTGGCACCGTGAGCTTTGCACAGAAACTCGAAGATCTTAAACACCAGGGAATAACCAGACTCGAAATAAATGACGAACTCCTCAAACTTGAAGAGGCTGTTGTTAAGTATTCACCTACTGCAAAGGACAAAGTGTATGTTGTTATCGATCGTATTGTAGTTGCCCGCGATGATGATTCCAAAAGCCGTTATGCCGATTCTGCACAAATGGCATTTTATTCCGGTGATGGTTACTGCCTTATAAAGAAGGCAGATGAGCCCGATAAGGGAAGAATTTTCAGCGATAAATTCGAAGCTGATAACCTTCTTTTTGAGGAACCCTCTGTCCATATGTTCAACTTTAACAATCCTGTTGGTGCCTGCCCTAAGTGCGAAGGTTACGGCAAAGTGATAGGCATTGATGAAGACCTTGTTATTCCCAATAAGAACCTTTCGGTGTATGATGATGCCGTTGTTTGCTGGAAAGGCGAAAAAATGACCAAATGGAAGGAACGGATTATTTACAATGCGGATAAACATAATTTTCCTATCCACAGACCTTATTTCGAACTTACAGATGAACAGAGAAGCCTGTTGTGGAACGGGAATCGGCATTTTCACGGAATAAATGACTTTTTTGAATATGTCGAGTCCAAAAAATACAAGATCCAGTACCGTGTAATTCTTTCACGTTACAGGGGCAAAACGGTCTGCCCTGAATGCCGCGGAGCACGTCTTAAGAAAGAGGCCTCGTGGGTGAAGATCGGCGATAAATCAATCACAGATCTTGTTCTGATGCCCGTGTCCGAATTGACCGGTTTTTTCGATAGTCTTAAGTTAAACAGGCATGATACGGCGGTTACTTCCAGGATTCTCACTGAAATTAAAGCCCGCCTGCATTACCTGCTAGATGTGGGTCTTGGTTATTTAACCCTTAACCGGCTTTCGTCCACACTGTCAGGAGGAGAATCTCAGCGTATTAACCTGGCCACAACTCTCGGAAGCAGTCTTGTCGGTTCGTTATACATACTTGATGAACCCAGTATTGGCCTGCATCCCCGTGATACAGGTCTGCTGATAAAAGTGCTTAAAAACCTGAGAGATATCGGAAACACTGTGCTCGTTGTTGAGCATGAGGAAGAAATAATCCGGGCTGCAGACGAGGTCATAGATATCGGCCCTCATGCAGGTCGACTGGGAGGTGAAATTATTTTCAAGGGCAACCTGAAAGATCTTAAGAAAAACGAGGGACTCACAGCAAAGTACCTCAGAGGTGAAATGAAAATTGAAGTTCCCCCTTTCAGGCGAAAATGGAATAATTATATTGAAATAACAGGAGCCAGGGAAAATAACCTTAAGAATCTGCAGGTGAAGTTTCCTTTAAATGTGCTGACAGTGGTTACCGGTGTCAGCGGTTCCGGAAAATCGTCCCTTATGAAAGGAATTCTTTTCCCTGCACTGAACAAACTGATCAATGGTGCAGGTGAAAAGACAGGCAAGTTCGGAAAAATTGAAGGAGATCTCAACCTGATAACTGCTGTTGAGTTTGTTGATCAGAATCCAATCGGCAAATCCACCCGGTCAAACCCAGTGACATATATTAAAGCTTACGATGAAATCAGAAAGCTTTTTGCCAGCCAGCAAGCCGCTAAATACAATGGTTTTACACCTTCACATTTCTCTTTCAATATCGACGGTGGTCGTTGTGAAGAATGCCAGGGAGAAGGGGAAATAAAGGTTGAAATGCAGTTTATGGCTGATGTACACCTTGTGTGTGAAAGCTGCCATGGAAAAAGGTTTAAAGAAGATGTCCTTGATGTTCAGTTCCACGGGAAAAATATTTATGATGTTCTTGAAATGACTATTGACGAGGCAATTGATTTTTTTGGCTCTCATAAGGGAACCAGCGAAAAGACGGTTGCACGGAAACTTATGCCGCTTGCTGATGTAGGACTTGGTTATGTGAAACTCGGACAGGCATCAAGCACTCTTTCAGGAGGCGAAAGTCAGCGTGTGAAGCTGGCTTCATTCCTGGGTGCCGACAAAAGCGATGATCCGGTGCTTTTCTTTTTTGATGAACCAACCACCGGGCTGCATTTTCATGATATAAAAAAACTGCTTGATTCCTTTAATGCATTAATCGCTAACGGGCACACCGTTGTGATTATTGAACATAATCCGGAGGTAATAAAAACAGCTGACTGGGTGATAGATCTCGGCCCCGAAGGCGGTGACAACGGTGGTTACCTGGTGTTTGAAGGCACACCGGAAGACCTGGTGAAATGTGAGAAATCGTATACGGGAAAGTTTTTGGTTGAGAAGCTGAAAAAGTAGACTGTAGGCTGTAGGCTGTAGGCTATAGGCTGTAGACTGTAGGCTGTTAAGAATGTAGGCTGTAGACTTAAGGCTATAGCAAAATCGATATTTGAAATTTATTACAAAACTAAAACCCCTTAAAAATGAGAGATCACAAAAAATTAATTGCTTTTGAAATAGCAGACAATCTTGTATTGGCTGTGTATTCAATTTCGAGATATTTTCCAAAGTATGAAATCTATGGACTAACCTCTCAACTCAGAAGAGCATCAGTCTCAGTTGTCTCTAATATAGTCGAAGGATGCGCCAGATCTACTCAAATCGAATACCATCGATTTCTTGAAATGGCATATGGTTCGCTCAGAGAAGCGGATTATCAATACAATCTATCGGTAAGACTTGGATATACTATAAGCAATGAAGAATTAGCCTCTGATATTATACAAAACAAATTTATTGAAACTCAGAAAGTGTTAGCTTCTCTTTTAAAAAGTATGGAATAGACCATCCACCTACAGCCTACAGCCTATAGCCTGCAGCCTACAGCCTATAGCCTGCAGTCTACAGCCCTTCCTACTGCTTATCCTCAAACCCAAACATTATAGCTACGCAGCCACTGTTTGGAAATTCAGTTTTTTGAGCGGACACAGGAACTTTTACAACAATTTTCAACTGCTGGCTGGATTCAAGCTTAAAATCCCAGGTACCAGAGGATTCATGCTGTTTGTTGTCATAGAGAACATTTTTATAAGCGTCAATCACCTGGAATTCAATCGGCGGTAACGTTTCTGAACCGCATACGGCAAGTCTGTAATTCTGACCGGAATAAAATGTTTTATATAATTCAGCTTCTTCTCCTTCAGTGAGGATAGCGGCATGATAATTACCATCATGAACGTAACCGGTGAGTTCAAGTTTACACAACTTTTTGGCAAAGCCTTTACACTGGGCTTCGGCCTGGGTGCTGGCAATCACTAATGCGGCAAGCAAAACTATATAGGGAAGGAACTTTTTCATAACTCTTGTATTATTATTGAACGAAGTTGTTTCTTAATGATTTCACAGCAGTTTGCAGCTCAGAGAAAGCTTCAGGTGTTACAGTAATCTTCGTCTGAGATTTAAGAGTGGTAACGGACGCGGTATCATTTGCGTCTATTTTTACAGCTGTTGTCTGTACTTCAATTTTATCAAAAGCGGTTTTTAGAGAATGAAGTTCATTGATTAATTCCATAATGTCCCTGTTTTCTTCACCGCGGAGGTTCTTTGTATTATCCTGGAGCATCCGCTCTACAATGCTGAATGACAGTTTTTGTTCGGCAATGCGGTCGACAAGCTTATTACCCTGGACAGGCTTATCACCCACCATCTGAGTGCCTATATAAAGCCCTTCAATCCAGCCACCTACCAGAACCATTGCGGCCACATCCTGCTGATCATTTTCCTTCAGGTAAGAACTTGAATTGAGAAAAGTTTCGGAAATAATGTCCATAACCACATCCCTTTTATCAAGGTTTTGTTCCAGGCGTTTCATTGTTTCATCGTCAATGGCATCATTGATTCCCATTTCCATAGCCAGTCGCTTGGTTACATCCATATATTTCAATGAAGTCTGCGGCTGATCAAACAGGCAGGCAAAACTCAGATCGGTTGTATAAATTCCCAGATTCAGTGCTTTGCTCCTGTTGGTTGAATATTTTTCAACGTTATTCAGCGCGTTAAGGATCGATTCATTATAACTAACGCCTGCTGATTTCAAAAGCATAGCTGTTTCAAGCGGAGAAGGCAGCGAATAGAAGATCTTTTTTGCTTTATCAATATCGTCAAAAATATCTTCTTCGGTTAGGTAATTTTCAATTCCAACATCCCTGCCCTCCTTATTTTTATTTGACTTGCAAGAATTGCCCAGTATTGTTAAAGCAGAGATGAACACAATACTGACCAATGATAAGGAAATGTAATGCTTTTGCATGAGTTAAAGGTTTAAGGGTTGTATTCTTAAAAGCATAAGAATCAAAGTTATAATAAATGTAATCTTTTTTTCAACATAAATATCCAAATATGTCTGGATGTCAGTTCAGCTTTGTTTAACGATGATTTATTTTCAAAGTTACTGTTTTCGTTTTTTTTTTAACGAAAGCTGTTAACGAGATATTAACACAATGCCAATGTGCCAATGTGCTAATGTGCTAATGTGCTAATGTGCTAATGTGCTAATGTGCTAATGTGTTAATGTGTTTGTGTTACTGACAATTTAGTGTTTTTCATTAGCAAATTAGCACATTAACTCATTTGCACATTATTTTGTACCACCGACACCATTCCCTCAATCCACATTCACCGCATTTCGGCTTACGCGCAACACAAATATACCTGCCGTGCAGAATAAGCCAGTGATGGGCAACAGGCAAAGCGTTATCGGGAAGGTACTTTAACAGCTGCCGTTCTGTATCGGCAGGATTTTTTGCATGAGTGGTAAGGCCCAGGCGTTCACTTACCCTGAAGATATGAGTGTCAACAGGCATAGCAGGATTCCCGAAAGCTACAAGGGTAACCACGTTGGCTGTCTTCCTTCCCACGCCCGGCAGTTTCATAAGATCCTCTATTTTCTCCGGAACTTTTCCACCAAAATCACTGACAAGCATCTTTGACATGCCTGACAGATGATGTGCCTTGCTGTTCGGGTAGGAACAGGATTTAATATACTGAAATATCTCTTCAGTATCTGCCTCTGCCATAGCTTCGGCTGTCGGAAACCTGTTTATCAGGGCCGGGGTGATCATATTCACTCTTTTATCTGTACACTGGGCGGACAGGATTACAGATACAAGCAAACTGAACGGATCATCAAAATCAAGTTCTGTTTCAGCCACCGGCATATTATCAATGAACCATTTAATTATATGCTCATATCTTTGTTTTGTAGTCATCTTTTTATGGGTTATAGTGTCAAAAATATAAAAAAACAAAAGCCTGGTTGAATCAAATGAATGACAAAAATCATAATAAATTTGCATATTCAATAAGTAGTAATTATATTTGCATCTCATTTGTAAGAATATGAATCGTATTGCCAGCAACGCTTTCTTCTTTTACTTTTATTTCCGGGTAACCTGAAGGGGCTTGTTTTGCATATACTCAAAATATAATGGAAGCCCCGAAAATCGGGGCTTTTTTGTTTTTACACGCTAACAAATTAAAACATGACCGACTCTCCCAAAACCAAACGTATTGCCATACAGGGCGGATATGGCGCCTTCCATGAAATCGCCGCCTACGGTTATTTTGAGAATGAAGAAATTGAAATTGTACCGAGGAACACGTTCAAAGACCTCTTCAAAGCACTGAAACAGGGAAAAGTTGATTTCGGAATCACAGCCATAGAAAATTCTATAGCCGGCAGTATACTTCCGAATTATAACCTCTTGCTTGAATCAAATCTTGAAATAATCGGTGAAATTTACCTTCGCATAAAACAGAACCTGGTGGCTCTGCCGGGACAAACGATTGCCGACATTCGTGAAGTATATTCACATCCGATGGCAATCCTTCAATGCCAGCGGTTTTTTGATGATCATCCGGATATCAGGCTTATTGACAGCATCGATACGGCTTTAAGTGCCAAAGAAATTGCGGATAAAAAGCTTAAAAATACGGCTGCCATCTCATCGGGCCGCGCTGCAGATCAATACAAGCTTGAGATTATAGCAGAAGGAATCGAGACCCATAAAAAGAATTACACCCGTTTCCTTATATTAAAAGGTAAAAACGGAGATCGCCAGGATGTCACATCTATCAATAAAGCCTCCCTTACTTTCGCGTTGGCCCATAAAATAGGCGGGCTGTCAAAGGTTCTCTCCATCCTTTCGTACTATGATATAAACCTTGCCAAGGTACAATCTATGCCGATAATCGGTAAGGACTGGGAGTACCAGTTCTTCGTGGATGTTGAAATCGACAGCTACCGTCACTATTACCAGGCAATAGAAGCTATACGGCCATTTACAAGCGGCCTTCAGATTTTAGGAGAATATTTAAAAGGAAAATCTATAATGGAATAATATGAAAGTATCACTGAAATTAGACAAGTTCGAATTCAAAGGTATTTCAAGTGAAAGGCCTTTGATCATGGCTGGACCCTGCAGCGCTGAAACTGAGGAACAGGTCATGGAAACAGCCCGCCAACTGAAAGATATAGGCGTTCAGATCTATCGTGCCGGCCTATGGAAACCAAGAACAAGGCCAAACGCTTTTGAAGGAGTGGGTAAAGACGGCCTTCCCTGGTTGCGCCGGGTAAAAGAAGAACTTGGCATGCTTACAGCAACTGAAGTAGCCAATGTTAAACATGTGTATGATGCCCTGAAATCCGGTATCGACATAATCTGGATAGGCGCCCGCACAACGGCAAATCCTTTTGCAGTGCAGGAAATCGCAGATGCGCTTAAGGGGGTTGACATGCCCGTGATGATAAAAAACCCTGTGAGTCCCGATCTCGAACTCTGGATTGGTGCTTTTGAACGACTCAACAGCGCAGGTATTACAAAAATGGCTGCCATACACAGGGGATTCTCGATTTATAACCGTACTTTATACAGGAACAATCCTCAATGGGAGATACCCATTGAACTGAAAAGACTTATACCTGAGTTGCCGATCATTACCGATCCGAGCCATATCTGCGGAAGCCGTGAATTATTGTATGAAGTATCGCAGCGTGCTATGGACCTTGATTTCTATGGCCTCATTGTTGAATCGCACTGCAATCCGGATAAAGCCCTGAGTGATGCTCAGCAGCAACTTACTCCTGAAAATCTGAATAAGATGATTAAAAGACTTGTTCTCAGGACTGCAAATGTGCAAAACAATGTAATTTTATCTACCCTTGAAGACCTGAGGCATGAGATCGATAAATGGGATGATAAATTAATGGATATTTTTGAACACCGTATGGCCATATCAGAAAAGATCGGTGAGTATAAAAAGGCTAACAGCATAACGATTCTGCAAACCCAGCGGTGGGATGAGATACTGAGGAATAAAATTGACCAGGCAGCAAAAAAAGGCCTGGGGGAAGAGTTTATTATTAAGGTATTCCGCGCTATCCATGAAGAATCAATCAACCATCAGACTAAAGTGATGAATGGATGAAAACAATCAGCATCAACACTCCATCGGGACAATCACAAATCCTGATAGGAGAATCCCTGAAAAATGTCAGGGACTATTTGCCCCCCGGTAAAACCATTATCATCACTGATGACAACATAAGAAACCTGTATGGCAAGGAATTTCCTGATTGTCCTGTCATTTCAATCGGCCTCGGTGAGAAAAACAAAACACTGGGCACCCTGGAATATATATTTACTGAACTTATAAAGTATGAAGCCGATCGTTCTTCCTTTATTCTCATTATAGGAGGTGGGATCGTCTGCGATGTGGGTGGCTTTGCCGCGTCGGTATTCATGAGGGGGCTGAATTACGGTTTTGTGTCCACTACCCTTCTGTCACAGGTTGACGCCAGTGTTGGTGGTAAAAACGGCGTTAATTTTTTGGGCTACAAAAACATGGTTGGCGTCTTCAGTCAGCCCCTTTTTGTATTCGTTGATGTTACAATGCTTCAAACCCTGAATCAGAGAGAATTTGTTTCTGGTTTTGCAGAAATTATAAAAGCTGCAGCTATCCGAAATGAGTCTCTCTTCACTTATCTTGAAGAAAATGTTGATAAAGCGCTGGCAAAAGATCCCGGAACACTTGAAAGAATAATCTTTGAATCCGTTCAGATTAAGGCATCCGTGGTGGAAGCCGATGAAAAAGAAAAAGGAGAACGCAAAATATTGAATTTTGGTCATACATTTGCGCATTCTATTGAACACTTAACAGGCATGTTACATGGCGAAGCTGTGAGTATCGGAATGAAACTGGCGGCTGATCTGTCAGTTTCTCTCGGACTTTTAAGGCAGGATGAATGTGACCGCCTTAATCGTTTGATCAGAAAATTCGGTCTTCCTCTGGAATCTGAAATAAATAACCTTGCATTGGTTGAAGCAATGAAGAAAGATAAGAAAAGACAGGGGGATCACCTGAATATGGTCTTCCTCGACCGGATCGGAAATGCAGTGATTAAACCCGTATCTATTAACCAACTTGAAAAGATCTATTTATGATTTGTGCGAGCATTATTGAAAAGGATGTCGAAAAATGCCTTGAGGCTGTCGGTAAAGTAGAGGTTGCTGAGATCAGGATCGATCTCACTGGCTTTACTATCGAAGAAATAAAAAAGGTCTTCTCAGTCCGTAAAAAAATCATTGCCACCTGCCGTCCCGGAAAAATAAAGGATCAAAGCCGCCTGGAACTTCTTAAAACAGCCATTGAAGCAGGCGCCACCTACGTGGATATTGAATTTGAATCATCTGATATCTACAGGAACGAGATTATCGATTTCGCTCACCATCACCAGTGTGATGTAATCATATCCTATCATAATTATGACAGGACACCCGAGTTGGATGAACTTGAGAAAATTGTTGAAAAATGTTATGCCATGGGAGCAGACCTGGCCAAAGTAGCCACACATATCAACGTGAACAGGGACAATTCAAAAATTTTATCTCTTTACAAAGCTCCGGGTCGGCTGGTTGCAATAGGTATGGGCGATCTGGGCAGGATCAGCCGTATAGTGGCGCCTTTCCTGGGTGCCGAGTTCACATATGCTTCTTTAAATGACGGTTCAGCAACTGCCCCGGGTCAAATAAGCTATGAAAAACTGAACCAGTTCATCCTTGAGATACAGCAAATCTGATGTCATGAATACTTTTGGAACGGCTTTCAGAATTAGCATATTCGGTGAATCTCACGGCATAAATGTAGGTGTAACCATTGACGGCTGTCCTGCCGGTATACCACTTACTTTCAATGATTTTACTGATGATTTTAACCGACGCAGAAGTGGTGGCAAGGGTACAACACCTCGGAAGGAAACCGATCTGCCACGTATTATTTCAGGCGTGTTTAATGATTTTACAACAGGTGCCCCATTGACTATTATTTTCGATAACAATAATACGCGTTCACGCGATTATACCCAGCTCAGAGAGACACCCCGCCCCGGCCACGCCGATTTTGTGGCAATGAAAAAGTTTGGCGGATATGAAGATTACAGGGGTGGAGGTCATTTCTCAGGCCGGCTGACTCTTGGACTGGTTGCAGCCGGTGTTATTGCCAAAAAATTAATTGAACCGGTACAGGTGGAGGCAAAAATACTCGAGGTTGGTGGTATGACCGATATCGAAAAAGCAATTGACCTTGCTGTTGAGAAAAAAGATTCCATCGGAGGAATCATAGAATGTGCAGCCTCTAATATGCCTGTAGCCCTCGGAGAGCCTTTTTTTGATTCAATTGAAGCCGTTCTGAGCCATATAATATTTTCAATTCCCGCCATAAAAGGTGTTGAATTTGGTTCGGGGTTTTCTGCTGCCCGGATGTGGGGAAGCGAACATAACGACAAACTGATATCACCGGATGGCAAAACATCGACTAACCATGCCGGAGGAATAAACGGAGGAATTTCAAACGGCAATGATCTTGTTTTCAGGGTGGCCGTTAAACCTACATCCAGCACACACCAGGTGCAAAGAACAGTTAATATTAAAACAGGAGAAATGATTGATCTCGAAATCGAAGGAAGACACGATACCTGCATAGCACTCCGCGTGCCCGTGGTGGTTGAAGCCGCAACTGCCATTGTCCTTGCGGATTTCATGCTGCAGGAACAGAGGGTGGGAAGAAGAGTAAGGAGTAAGGAGTAAGGAGTAAGAGGTAAGGAGTAAGGCGTAAGTAAATGTGAGAGGTGACACAATCTTATAGGTCCATAAAGTCCCTAAGGTCCCTAAAGTCCCTAAAATTATTAGACTAACAGACTAACAGACAAAAAATGAAAATTCTCGTTCTTGGTGCAGGTAAGATGGGTTCATGGCTTATTGAATCTCTTTGCCTGGATTATGAAGTGGCTGCTTTTGACAATGACCTGTCGCGTTTAAAATACTTTTTCAACACAGTTAAGCTAGTTTCTTATGAAGAAATCAGAGAATTTAACCCTGATCTTGTGATCAACGCCGTAAACCTTCAGCTTACGGTTCCGGTGTTCAGGGAGGTTCTGCCCTACCTCAGTAAAGATTGTATCCTTGCAGATATCACATCGGTAAAAAACGGGTTAAGGAAATTCTACCCGGAAACAGGAAGAAGATTTGTTTCCACTCACCCGATGTTCGGTCCTACTTTCGCAAATCTGAGAGATCTTTCAGGACAAAGTGCCATCATAATAGGCGAATCGGATAGTGAAGGAAAGGCTTTTTTCAGGAATTTCTTTGAATCGTTTAATCTGCGGATATTTGAATATACTTTTCTTGAGCATGATGAGACGATAGCCTATTCCCTTTCGATTCCATTCGCTTCAACAATGGTATTTGCCGCCTGCATGAAAAAACAGGAGGCGCCGGGAACTACATTCAGAAAGCATTTTGAAATTGCCAAAGGACTTTTCTCAGAAGATGATTTTCTTTTGTCAGAAGTTCTTTTCAGTCCTTTTACTCTTGAACAACTTGAAAAAATTAGCGACAGGCTTGATTATCTCCGCGACATTGTTAAGGAAAAGGATGAAATCAAATTGAGAGAGTTTTTAAATCAACTCAGGAGGAATATACATTAATATATGAAACGTCATTGCGAGGAGCGTGAAGATTAATGATTATTGCAGTAAGTATCGCGACGAAGCAATCTGTTAGCACAGGCAGGACATTGCCAAGAGTACAAGCATTGATCAGAAGGTTGTTGCAGCGCTCTGCCTGTTCGGGCAGATTGCTTCGTCGACAATAATTTTTGATATAATCTAAGGATTCGTCAAGCTCCTCGCAATGACGCGCTGGCACTCACTGGCAGTTTTCCAAAACTAATTTCACTGCATCTGTATTGCCCATGGCCTGGGCTCTTCGAAGGCTTGAACAACCATTCTGTGCATCACCTGTCTTGATTGCCGCCAATCCGTGGTACATCCATGTTTCCGAATCTTCAGCATTCAGATCAAGTGACATGGACAGATCACTGACTGCATATTTATAGGTATTCGTTTTCAGGTAAGTCTTTCCCCGTGCCTTAAAATATTGTGCATTGTTAGGGTCTTCTTTCAAATTGCGGTTAAAGCATTTCAATGCATTGATATAATCGCCAGCCGAATAGTAATAACCACCGCATACGTAAACGGCATGCAAATCGTCATCGAAATATTTCAGATAAACCTGCATATCCTTAACAGCAGCATCCCAGTTGGACAAACCGGCGTTGGCTTCTGCCCTTTTCAGGTAAGTCTCAAAATCTGAAGGATCATCCTTAAGCACCCGGTTAAAATCAGATACAGCTTCTTTAAACCGTCCCAGGTATATATTGGCCTTACCTCTGCCGGCATATGCCTCGGTCAGCATTTTGTCTTTGCTTATTGCTGACGAATAATCTCCGGCGGCAGCACCAAAATTTGATTGCTTTATGAAAGCATTTGCCCTGGCCAGCAAAACCATTGTATTCGCAGGATCTTTACTAAGAGCCTTATCCAGAATAGAGATTGCCTGGTCAACATTCCTTTTTCTTAAATAATATCTTGCATCAGCAACCGATTTCTCCGAATCATTATACCACTCATTCTGCCATAGATTCTGCCATTCGGCACTTTCCTGGATACGATTAAAAGCAGGATCCTTTTTAATACTGTCCTCTTCGATTCTGAACGCTGATCCAAGATGATCCTTCAAACAGGATACAGCTTTCACGACATCGCCCTGCAGGGCATAAACCCGTGCCAGAGAAAAATCTGCAACTCCAGGGTTAATTTCATTAGCCTCGTTGTAATCTTTGATTGCCTGTTCAGGGTCGTTCAATTTCAGAAATGCATCACCCCTGTGAATAAATAGCCTCTCATCTGCATTATCACGTGAAATTGCCATTGACAGGTTTTCAACTGCTTTATTATAGTCGCCTTTCTTAAGACTGGCATTTCCGGCCAGATACATTTCATCAGGTGACTGCGCGAAAAGTCCGGAAGCATATAACATGCCTGCGGTTAAAAGAAAAAGAGGAGTAAGACTCTTCTTCATTTTATTTGGTAACCGGTTGAGCATTGCCATCAGCATATAAATGGATAAATCCTGTAAGTGTTCGTATTTCTGTGCCACTGATCCGTGGCTCATACACATCGCATATATAATAATATACCCCTGATTTAAGCCTTGTATCAGTGTTTTTCAGTGTTCCCTCCCAGTTAATGTCCGGATCAGCTGTCTCAAATACCAATTGCCCGTACCGGTTGAAAATCTTCATATCCACTTTTTCTATAACATGATTGAGGTTGATTGAAGTGTATACATCGTTGATTCCGTCATTATTGGGTGTAAATACATTCGGAAGACTGTACAAGGTACATTGGTCTACACATATTACAGTGGAACGTGCACTTTCATTCCCGAATGAATCGATTGCAGTAACCGCATAACAGGCTGCAAGTGACATACCTTCAGTGAAGTGATGTTCAAAAATCGTATCAGTGGCCGGCGCAACAGTGGCTATAGTATCCATGGCTGCATCCAACGCGGAGGAATAATAAATCTTATATTTAACTGCATCGTTTGAACAACTCTTATTGGGGTTTGTCCATCTCAGAACATTCATAGCATTGCTGTCACACATCGACTGAACATAAAGATACGGGGCACACGGCGGAGTAACATCCACAGCAGCTGCAGAATTGATATGAGACATGTTTGAATTACGGTAAATCACACTATCGATCGGGCGCCATCCTATACTTTTAGCCTGGTAATAATAGGTTACCCCGTTTCTAAGACCCTGGTCCACGTATACATTTCTGTCTACCATGGAAAGCGAATCATAAGGAAGCGCAGGATCGGTGCTTCTGTAAATCACATACTGGTTGTTTATCCAGGGAGCCTTTTTGCGTATGTTCAGAGTAATCTGGTTGTCATCCGACTGTATATCCAGGTAAAGCGATGAGGCCGTTTCATTTTCACCCGGTCGCATTTCAAAACGGTTACCAGGAGTGTTGTTGAACATTTTTACCGTGTAATAATACGGGAAAATGGTAGTATTTAAGGGTGAATCGATAAAAAAAGTATCCAGTAAGTCCGAGGTAGGAATTGAACCAACAAGTTGGAAGTCATTCCCATTGCCGGTCGAGGATCTGTAAACTTCAAAAACATAAGGACCCGGAGCCTGTGTAACGTCAAAATTGCGAGGTTTTGCCCACGAAACATAAATACTTCCATTCGTCTGGCTTACACCGGTTACACTTACGTTCATGAGAGACGGGAATCCCGGTACAAGTGAATTACATGTTTCCTGTGAAGCGATGCTTTCAGAGCCGTCAGGATACCAGGCAGTAACAATGTAACAGTAATCGATTCCCTGGACAAGTCCTTCACCATTATTATCATCCACATAAACAGTATCTGAAGGATTTTTAATGGCCGCTATTTTTACATAACCTGTGGATGAAGGAACGCCAGTGGTACAACTATCTGGTGTGTAACCTGTACTGCCTTCATGCCTGTAAATGTAGTACCCGGCTACATTACCGCAAAGGCTCTGATTCCAGTTCAGCGTTATCTGGTTGCTTGTGGCTGCTGTGGTGACATTCTGAACCGGGGGTGCCAGAACACGAATTGTAAAATTATCGATATCCACCAATTGAATATCCGGGCCGAAGTCCTCACTTTTAACAGTTAATTGCCAGGGTTGCTTTCGGATATGATCACAATTCGTTTGCCATTTGAAGTTGGAAGTTGAAAAACCTCTTCCTTTTGCAACTCTTTGAAATGTTGCCGGAGACGAGGTAATGGCAAAAGGTCCTCCTGTCATCATCTGATGTACCGAATCATTGTCCGCATCGAGTGTTGTGATTTGCAGTTCAACCAGGTCACCTGCAACCACACAGCGGTTTGGCAATGCAGGATTGACAGGCGGATTATTATCGGTCTGGTAAACGTTAATCTGCATGTCGCGGGTAATATTCCCGATTTTAACTCCGTAACGCCACTCTTCGATGTTAATGGCCACATTGTATTTGCCGGTATCAACAGGCGTAAACCAAACAAGGTCTCCTACAACAGGATCCACATAAATGGTATCACTGCTTTTGGGAATCTGGTAATCGGCGATTGGCCGCCCGTCCTGTTCTGTACACACCGTCATTTTATAAGACAGGCTGTCACCATCCGGATCGTAGGCTGCCGGGTTATGTATGAAAAGGTGGCCGACTGCGGCTTTATCAATAGGGAAATTCAAGAGTTCCGGTGAGCTGTTCTTACCTATCTCAGGACTGATTACAAGTGTGGTTTTTATTGAAAAGATTACATTAACGGAGTTCGGGATATTGTTAATCCCGTAATTCCGGTTTGGATCCTGCATGAGGATCTCATATACGCCCGGCCCAGGAAACGTATGGGTAGTGATGTACTTATTGTGGAAATAATCATTAGGCAGGAGAACTTTATTTTCACCGCGGTCAACCATTGATGAAGTGTTGTCGCCCCAGTTAACAAGCAATTGCTGTCTGTCGGCTGCACTTTTGGTATAGGTAAATGTTGTTACGGTCACCTTATAAGTATATCCTGAAATGAGTTCAAATGTAATCTGACCGGCCCTGTTGTGTGTGGCAAACATGTACAACGGAGTCAGGATCAGGAGACAGGTTATAAAAAGCTTTTTCATTATTACAAAGCTAACATTTCTGCTTGAGATTTTTATTTATTCTTTGAGGGCCAGCACTGACTGCCGATTATCCCAGTTAAAACTGAAGCCTTTTTCGACAGGTCCGTTGTTCACGATGACAAGGTTTGTCTGATCCATAAACAGGTCCAGTAACAGCATGTCATTTATTTCAAGATTTGCCTGTGGCACGGTGTCAAATTTCCCTGAAAAAGTAAGCCATATATATTCGTCGTCCAGCTGTTTGCCTTTATAATCGAGCTTTAGAGTGTCATTATCAGCCACAAGGAAAAACCTGTATTTCATATAATGATTGATCAGATCAATTTCGGACGGCCTGAAGTCTGCGGAATCAACCGGTATAATATTTTTTTCAAAAAGATGAAAGAAAAGAAGGGTAAAGTCATTGGTATACATTTTATGAGTAACAGAAATTGACTTCTGCTGTTCATTAATCTCAATATTGGTGTAGGCCACATGCAACGGATGCATCCATACAGCAGCTGTAAGAATCAGAGAAGGTAAGAATGACATCTTCAGGTTTTGAGCAAATTTACAACAAAAATTATTCCGTTCCTTGACCACCGTTTAGTTGCTTTTATCAAAAATATCATGGTAATTGTCAAGTTATCAGAAGCGGATGTCTATTTTACTTTAATTTTATGCTTTTCACATTTATGAGGCTTGTTTCCTTTATTCTGCTCCTGCTTACTGTATTTACCCGGATCTTTTCCGTGTACCTGGAAGCACAGAGAAATTTTATTGGCGTAAAAACCTGTATGTTAATAAAATTTGATAATGGTGAATTGTTCGATAATAGTTTTGCTGTGATCATTAACTTTGGAAATATATTCTGAACCATATTATGATAAAAATGAAAATACTCATCACTGGTACCGCTGGTTTTATTGGGTTTCACCTGGCAAACCGTCTCCTTAAGGAAGGGCACCAGGTGGTTGGATTGGATATCATCAATGATTATTATGACATAAAATTGAAATATGCGCGTTTATTGCAAGCGGGGATTGATCAGAATGATATAGAATATAACAAACTTCTTAAGAGTTCTAAATTCAGGAATTATCGTTTCATTAAACTGAAGCTGGATGATCGTGACAATATTAACAAGCTCTTTAAAGATGAACGCTTTGACAGGGTGTGCAACCTTGCAGCCCAGGCCGGAGTAAGATACAGCCTTACTAATCCACATGCTTATATTGAAAGCAATATAATTGGCTTTATGAATATATTGGAGGCCTGCAGGTACAATAATATTCAACACCTGGTTTATGCAAGCAGTTCCAGTGTTTACGGGCTAAATGGAAAGATTCCTTTCTCTGAAAAGGATAATGTTGACCATCCTATAAGTTTATACGCAGCTTCAAAAAAGAGTAACGAACTAATGGCTCACACTTACAGCCACCTGTTTGGTCTTCCTTCAACCGGTCTGAGATTTTTCACAGTATATGGTCCTTGGGGCCGACCTGATATGGCGTTGTTTATTTTTACCAAAGCTATAATTGAAGGTAAACCGATCCAGGTGTTCAATAATGGTGAAATGGAAAGAGATTTTACCTATATCGATGATATTGTTGAGGGAATATATAAATTACTAATAAAACAACCTTTGGGAAATCCGGCATGGGATAGTGCTCATCCTGATCCATCCACTTCCCCGTCGCCATACAGGATATTTAATATCGGAAACAGCAATCCGGTTAAACTGATGGATTTTATTCATGCCATAGAAACAGCCTTGGGAAGAAAGGCAATAATAGAATATTTACCGATGCAGAAAGGTGATGTAAAGAAAACATGGGCTGATGTCAGCAGTTTAGGCGAAGAAGTATCATTTAAACCGGATACGTCCATTCAGAAGGGTATAGGTAATTTTATAGAATGGTATCTTAGTTTTTATAAACCATCATGATTAGTAGCATGTCACTAAAATCATTGGGTTAGTCATTTGAAAGCCAATGTTTATGAAAAATATCAACCTTGAGAAATCATTTCCGTATATAATTTAGATATTTACATCAAAATCCACCAAGAATTTACCAATTATAAATTTCACAATGACGCCAGAATACTCTCAAACAGAACAGGCAGTTCGTGATTACGTTGCCAGAAATGTGCATTATGATCTTAACAAGATAACTTCCAAAACATTGTTGTTCAAGGAAGGGATTTTTGATTCCATGGCTTTTGTACTATTAATTGATTATTTGGAACAAGGTTTCAGCATTAAAGCTTCAGATGAAGACTTGATTGAAGAAAATTTCGAATCTATTGAAGCTATATCGAAATATATTCTTCGCAAGAAGGGTGTATTTGTAGAATAGGATTTTACATCCAACAAACTCACGATGTGTGGAATTTCCGGAATTTATAGTCCTTCTGGGTCAATAAATGGTGTAATCAGTATAGTGAGCAACATGCTTGCTAAGATTGAATACCGCGGCCCTGACGAATGCGGAATTTATACTAATGATCAAGTGACATTAGGCAGCGTCAGGTTAAGTATTATTGATGTAAAAACCGGGCAACAGCCACTATCTACACCCGACGGAAAATATTGGATTGTTTTCAATGGTGAAATTTTCAATTACATTGAGTTACGGCAATCGCTGCTAAAGGCAGGTCATACTTTTATAACCGAAAGTGACACTGAGGTATTGCTTCATACCTACATGGAATATGGACCTGAAGGACTTAACCGTTTGAATGGCCAGTTTGCCGTTGCTATCTGGAATAATGAAAAAAGGGAACTTTTCATGGCCCGTGATCGTGTCGGTATTCGTCCTCTGTTTTACACTTGGTCGGGAGGTCATTTTGTATTCGGATCTGAAATAAAAACCCTGTTTGAACATCCCGACACAAGGGCAGAAATTGATCCCCTGGCTCTTTCTCAGATATTCACATTTTGGACTACTATAACTCCCCGGACTATCTTTAAGAATATTTTGGAGGTCCCACCTGGTCATTATTTAACACTTTCCGGAACTGAGTTAAAAATCCGGAAATTCTGGTCACTGCAATTTCCTGTTGACGATTCTGAAATCTATAAGGGTTCAATTAAGGATGCTTCTATGCATCTTGAGCACCTGTTGGAGGATGCTGTCAGGATCAGGTTAAGGGCTGATGTACCGGTAGCTGCATATCTTAGCGGTGGTTTGGATTCAAGTGCCACTACTGAACTGATAAAAAAAATTGCTCCTTCTGATCTTCAAACCTTCTCCATTGGTTTTGAAGATGCCGAATTTGACGAATCAGGGTACCAGAAAGAAGTATCGGATTATCTTAATACAAAACATACAGCATTTACATGCAACCGTGAGGAAATTGGTAACTGTTTTCCTGCCGTTGTTTGGCATTCTGAAATACCTCTTTTACGTACGGCCCCTGTTCCAATGTATTGTCTTTCTAAGAAAGTAAGGGAAAACAATATTAAAGTGGTTATAACGGGTGAAGGAGCGGACGAAATGCTGGCAGGTTACGATATTTTTAAAGAGGGAATTATCCGTGAATTCTGGTCAAGGCAACCAGAGTCAAGGCTACGGCCATTATTGTTTCAGAAACTATATCCTTATATTGCCCAGTTCCACGGAAGAAATAAAAATGCACTAAAATTCTTTTTTGGATATAAACTTCTGGAAACGGAATCACCTTTTTATTCACATTTATTACGCTGGCATAATACTTCAAACCTGTGCAACTACTTCTCAGAGGAATTGAAATCTCTGGTTGCTGTTAATGAAGGATTTGATGAAGTTATGCAAGTGTTACCCAGTGAATTTAATAAATACAGCAGACTCGGTAAATCACAATGGCTGGAATCCGTCATTTTCATGTCTGGTTATCTGCTTTCATCCCAGGGAGATCGAATGGGAATGGCAAATTCCGTTGAAGGAAGATATCCGTTTCTGGATTACAGGGTTATGGAATTTGCTGCCAAACTGCCGCCTGGTTTTAAGATGCATGGTTTAAACGAAAAATACATTCTGAAGCAAATCATGAAAGACAGGTTGCCATTAAGTGTATTGAAAAGGCCTAAGCAAGCTTACAGGTCACCAATTTCGGGCAGTTTATTTTCTAATACAGCAAAAAATTATACTGAAGACCTGTTATCAGAACATGAAATAAAAAGAACAGGGTTGTTTAATGCGTTAAAAGTAAATGGTTTGGTTGAGAAAATTAAAAGCTCAGAAATACAAACTGAGAACGACAATATGGCTTTGTGCGGAATACTTTCCATGCAAATTCTCTATCATCAATACATTTTTAAAGACAGTTTCAGGCCTTCAGGGAATAAACTCACTAATCTCCGTATTTTTAGAGAAACCAATCCAATGTATACCTAAACAATTAATCATATGAGTCAACCTAAAGTAAAATTCAACAAGGATATTCTCGTTATTCCCGATATCGAAAAAGTTTGTGATACAATTGTTGCAACTCTCCGCGAAAATGTCTATAAAACACTTAACCGGTCCGGAGGCGTAGTTGGTATTTCCGGCGGAATTGATTCTTCTGTTTGCCTGGCCTTGTCGGTTAAGGCTTTTGAAGCTGAAAATGTACTGGGCATAATGCTTCCTGAAAAAGATTCAAGTGACGACAGTGCCATTTTTGCGCAGAAATTGGCTGAAAAATTTGGTGTTAAAGCAATAACCGAAAACATAACCGGTGCATTAACAGGTTTTGGATGCTATTTAAGGCGTGATGAGGCAGTTAAAAGAGTTTTTCCCGAATATGATCCGGCAACTCACAAGATGAAAATTGTGGTTAAGACATCCGGTTTGTATACTAATCTTCCTCCCCTGTTCTCAGTAGTTATTGTAGATAAAGAAGGAAGGGAACAAAGCAAACGTTTGCCTGCATCTGAATTTCGGCAAATTGAGGGTGCTTCAAACTTCAAACAGCGTTGCCGGATGTCCATGTTGTATTATCATGCCGAAAGACTTCATTATGCGGTTATTGGTACACCCAACAAGCATGAGGTGGAGCAGGGATTTTTTGTTAAATACGGAGATGGAGGCGCTGATGTAATGCCGATTGCTCATCTGTATAAAACACAAGTATACCAGTTGGCCCGATATTTGGGAGTTCCGCAGGAAATAATCAACAGGACTCCTACAACTGATACATACAGTGCAGAGCAGACGCAGGAAGAATTCTTTTATCAGATGCCATTCCACCAAATGGATCTGCTTTGGTATGGCTTCGAAAACAACTTTGATATCGGGGAAGTAGCACCGGTTATGGGAATGACAACAGAACAGGTGAAAAGTGTTTTTGTAAATTTTGAAAGAAAACTCAAGACAACAGGTTATTTGCGAATGCCTCCGATCAAAATGTAAGAACACTTCATCCAAATTCCACAACTATGAATGCGGTCGATTATTTTTTTGAAACTTCTTCTGTATTAGAAAAGGAATTTGTAATTGGTTCAAAAGAGAAAGTAACATTCAAAAATCTTTACAGCCAAAGCAATAATCTGGCAATATATTTGCAAAAAACGATCGGTGAAAATCAGAACATCCTTTTAATTGCTCCTAATTCAGTTTTTTTTATAATTGCTTACCTGGGTATAATGAAATCAGGCAATACCGTTGTTCCTTTAAACCCGGAAGTTGAGCAAGCTAACCTTGATTACATTCAAAACAAATGTCAATCCCCCCTGGTCTTAACCACCTCCCGCATAAAAGCCCGTTTTGAGTTAAGAAATATTGGAATCATTGACGAAGTAATGTTGAACGAAATAACGGAAGTTAATGAGTCCTTTCAACCTCTAAAATCCGATACGAATTCCAATCAGCTTGCTGAAATTATTTTTACCTCCGGATCTACAGGAGAACCAAAGGGTGTAATGATAAGTCATAAAAACCTGATTGCCAATACCGCGTCCATTATTCAATACCTTGTATTAGGCAGTTCTGATACTATGCTTGTAGTTCTGCCATTCTATTATTGTTATGGACTGTCCCTGCTTCACACACATTTACGGGTTGGAGGAAGTATAGTCCTGAACAATATGTTTATTATGCTGGGTGGGATTATCAATGATCTCAAGAAATATAAATGCACAGGATTTGCAGGGGTGCCAAGCCATTTTCAGATTCTGTTGCGAAAATCGAACAGTTTTAAAAACAGCACATTCCCGGATTTGAAATATGTAACCCAGGCAGGTGGAAAGTTGCATAACGCATTTATAAGCGAGTTCATCGAATCATTCCCATCGATAAAGTTTAATGTGATGTACGGACAAACGGAGGCTACTGCCAGGTTAGCATGGTTGCCACCGGAAATGCTTCCCGGTAAGATCGGTTCATGTGGCAAAGCAATCCCCGGTGTAACCTTGAGGGTAAGCGATGATAAAGGAAAAGATATTAAACCGGGCGAAACAGGGGAAATACTTGCCTATGGAGATAACATCATGCAGGGATATTACAGGGACCCGGAATCTACAGCTCAGGCAATAATAAATGGCTGGCTGCGTACCGGGGACCTTGCAACCGTTGATAATGAGGGTTTTATTTATTTGACAGCCCGCAAAAAGGAAATCATTAAAGTCGGTGGCCGACGAATAAGTCCCAAAGAAATTGAGGAGGTTATAGTTTCAATGCCTGAGGTAATTGACTGTAACATTGAAGGCGTTTATGATGATTTATTGGGAGAAGCCATAAAAGCGACTGTTGTTTTGAAGGAAAACCTTGAATCACCTATTGGCATAGAACAACTTAAAGCCTGGTGTTATGAAAGGCTTGCAACCTATAAAGTACCTCAAATTATTCAGATCAGTGATAATATTACCATTACAGCAACCGGGAAGAAACTTAAAAAACAGTCATAAGTTTTCTATTCATGACAAGTTTTGCATCCAGGTCTGTTCATAATAGCTCCTTTATTCCGTATCGCTTGAATTTCCTTTCCATTCCAAATATCATCAAATGAATTCACAGACAAATCACCTACAATAACATTCTCGTTATAGATTTTAGTGCAAGGCCTTACCTTATTGTAAGCAGTCACATTAAATGTGAAAAAAGACAGCTTACAGTTTTTCTTCCTTATGTAGTCTGAGAATTTGTATTTTCTTCTAATCGAGGTGACCTCTTCAATCAGTCTAAATTCTGAACAACCTATTTCCTTTGAATACTTTCTTGCATCATTCTGTTGAGATTTATTCCATGGAAGGTCAATCATCTGCCACTCAATTTGGATGTGGCTTTTATTAATTTCCTTAAACATGATGATTTTTTTAAGATTACTAATCACCAATTCATAATTGCCATTTGTTCTATACTGTTTATAAACAGCTTCTGTTATCCCGTCTATAGCAACTACAATTCGGTCAAGTCCGGAAAGTACCAGGTTCTTCCAAAAAGTATCCGGTTTTGATATTGATAGATTTGTAGAAATAATGGTGCCAATATTCCTACTATTGGCATATTTGATATAATCTACTATATTCTCATTTTCAAGCGGTTCGCCAATCTCATATAATGAGACGAGGAAAATATAGTTTTGTAATTTGTCAATCAATGTTTTATAATCTTCAAACGGATAAAAGAGATTCTCCTTGGGTTCAAGACAATACAGACATTTGACTTCGCATTTCCGGCTGATTTCAACACGTAAAAACGCAGGTTTTGATTTAAGAATTCCGTCACCCTTTATCCAATAGAAGGCAGCTCTAAGTAAATTGTATACTTTTTTTGCAGAGGCATGACGAATAAATTGGAAATAGCGCTTGTACTTCCATTGTTTAATGGTTTGGCGGGATTTCATCATACAGATTTAGGCAGGTCAAAGATACTAATAGATATTCTGTTTTGCAATCATCCTTAAATATTCTTACTCTAACATATAGATTTACCACAATAAAGAAGAACTTAATCAAAAATGACAAAATCTTACTCAGATTTGTCTGAGCAAACCTTTATATTTGTCAAAGTATTGGTTAACAATCCAAAAGAGTTAAATTTATAAACCCTAAAACGGTATAGTCAAATGGTCATTGATCATATCTGTATTGCAGTAAACAATTTAACTGAATCAATTGAGTATTGGTCCAACATATTTGGATACACTCAAATGACAATTCCAGTTCTAAATACAAGGCAGAAAGTAAAAGTTGTTTTTTTAAAGAAAGATCAAAGCATAATGGTGAAGCTTATTGAACCCACTGATGATAATAACTCACTGAAAAAGTTTGTGGAACAAGGTGGAGGTTTTCACCATATTTGCTTTAAATGTGACAATTTAGGGACCAAGATATCAGAACTCAATTCATTAGGCGTGAGAATGCTTGTTCCTCCTCAGCCCGGTGAGGCATTTGCCAATAATGAAATTGCATTCTTCTGGGCCAAAAACAGAATTAACTTTGAATTAATACAAACCGATGAAAAAGCGGGTATCATAGATAATATAATCGACCATAAGTAAATGTTGAACCCAGGAATTATTCTATTCATCAAAATAATATGACTATCCGGATTTTTTTGATTTTATGGAATTATCTTTGTATTAATTGTCCCAAACCCTAATTTCACTCATGTACCAGAACGTTAGACTTTCTGATAAAATGGCCAAAATTCTGGCTTTTTCAATATCCCTTATTATACTTTCTGCCTCATGCGTAACACAACGGGATTTGGAATATATGAAAAAGGATAAACGGGTTCCGGCCGTCGTTAAGGAAGCTCCCTTTTCTGAATACAAATTACAACCTAATGATGGTTTATATATTCAAATAAACAGTCTTGATGATGCTGCGTCCAATATTTTTGCTCAGAATGCAGCTGGTGGTCAAACAACATTGGATCCTTACAGTGCCTATTTAAATTCATATGTAATTGATGAACAGGGATTTGTTCAATTACCTGTCATTGGTAAAATCAAGGTATCCGGAATCACAACCAACCAAGTCACCGATTTAATTAAAGATTCTGTGCAGAATATTCTTAGTCTGCCTGTAATCACAGTTAAATTGGTGAACCAATACGTTACAATACTGGGAGAAGTTGGAACTCCTGGCCATTATGTCTATTCTCAGAATAAATTTAATGTATTCAATGCATTGGGGCTTGCAGGAGATATTTCAGCCACAGGAAACCGTGAAGAGATAACGCTTATCAGGAATGAAAATGGAAAAACGAATAGAATAAAACTAGACCTGACAAGTCCAGAAATATTATCATCGAATTATTTCTACATCCAGCCAAACGATGTAATTTATGTTAAGCCGTTGAGAAAACGTATCTGGGGAATGGAAACGGTACCATTTGCTGTTATTTTCTCAACAATTACTACCGGATTATTAATATACACCATCATTCAGCAATAATTACAATAGGCTATATATGTATCAGGCACAATCTCAAATTGCTGTTCAGGAAGAATCCGATCTTAAAAGGGCTTTAGGATTATTCACCCGAAATTATAAGTTACTTTTGATATGTGCGGTAATTTCAATTGCTTTGGCCTATTTTTATAATCGGATAGCCGTACCTGTATATTACAGCAAAGCGGCTTTGTTGATTGAAAATAATGATCAACCTCAAATGAGAGGCGGTTCGAGTTCAGAGGAATATATCAACATGGATCTTTTCGGACGTAACCAAAGTTTTCAGAATGAATTATATGTTTTAAAATCAACTCCTGTAATTGAACAAACAATTAAGAATCTTGATTTGAGTGTAAATTACCTTCTTAAAAACAGGTTTCGCTATTTTGATGCCTATAAGAATTTACCCTTTAAAATAGTGTTTTTAAAAGAACACGTTCAGCCTGTAAACGTTAGATTCCTTGTTTCTTTGCATAAAGGCAATAAATATACGGTAAAAGTAGAAAAGACTAATGCACTATTTACAAATCTGTATACCGAAAACAATACTTATTCTAAAGAAGGATGGACTTTTGAGAAAACAGGAAAGTATGGTGATTTGATAGAGACCAATGATCTCGCCTTTGTAATATTCAAAGACAGCATAGCAAAAAACTATATACCGGATTATTTTGTTTACGCATTTTCTTTCTCGACTGTTCCCAGTTTAATAGGCCAAATTAAAAATCAACTTAATTTCAGTATAATTGACCGCGATGCTACCGTTGTCGAAATTGGTGTTAATACTACTTCTTATCTGAAAGGGAATGATATTATAACAGAATTAATGGATGTATATTCGACTCTTAACGTAAATCGTAAAAATCATATTGCCGAAGTTACTATCGAATATATTGAAAGACAATTAGGTGAAATATCTGATTCTCTTAATATGACTGAAGACAATTTACAGCGTTTCAGATCGTCACGGGAACTGCTTGATGTAAACGATCAAGCCAACGGGATGTCGGAACAATATATGAACCTTCAGAATCAGATGGCAGAATTGATTACCAAAAAGCGCTATTATGATTATCTGTCAGAGTATTTAGCAAATAATGATGATGTTTCAAATGTTATAGTCCCTACCTCTATGGGAGTTGATGATGAAGTACTTAACGGTTTAGTAGCTACTTTGATTACTGCACAAACGCAACGTTCAAATTTAATCCGCAATCACCAGGAAAGAAATCCAATGGTGCCGCGACTTGGTATTCAAATTGAAAACAGCAAAAAAACAATACGCGAAAATATTTCAGCCGTTCAGAAGACCACAGAGATCGCAATTGATGAAATGGATAAAAGAATTAACAAAATAAAATCTGACATCAGTCGTGTTCCCAAAACTCAACGTCAATTAGGCGGTATTGAAAGAAAGTACAGGTTGAATGATGCCATATATAATTACCTTCTTGAAAAAAGAGCCGAAGCTAAAATTTCACAGGCATCAAATTTACCGGATAACGTTATCATTGAATCTGCAAATTTTGCAGGAAAGGTTTCGCCTAATACCCGTAAGAATTACCTTATAGCATTTATACTGGGACTAATGTTCCCCTATGGCTTCTTATTCCTGAAAGGAATGATAAGTGAAAAACTTGATTATAATGAACGAATCGACCGATTTACCGATGCTCCAATTCTAGGTAAAATTCCACACAGCAGAAAGAAAAGTAATAATGTGGTTCATGAAAACCCAAAATCAACGTTAGCTGAAGCTTATCGTGCACTCCGGACAAATATTGAATACCGGTTTAAGGACACACCCCACAAAGTAATTTTGGTTACTTCAAGTATTGAAGGTGAAGGAAAATCATTTAATGCTCTTAATTTGGCTATGGTTTATGCCCATCTGGGTCGTAAAACAATTTTAATCGATTTCGATCTTCGTAAACCAACCGGTTATTTTTCAGAGAAAAGCATAGCCTCTGTTGGATTGAGTTCATATTTTGCTGAAGCTATCAGCCTGGAGGATATAATTCAACAATCACCCCATAACAAATTAGATTATATTCCCTCAGGCCCCATTCCCCCAAATCCAGTTGAAATGATGGCCTCGAATGACCTTAAGCAGCTATTTAATCAATTAAAGGGGCAATACGAGTATATAATATTGGATGCAACACCACTGGCTCAGGTTTCTGATGCCTATTTGCTGATGGATGATGCTGACTTGAAAATTATAATTGCCAGATATAATTATACACTAAAGAAGATCTTTTTCTTGATCATGAATGATTTAAAGCAAAAGAAAGTTGAAAATCTATGTATAGTATTGAATGACAACAGAATAGGTGTAGATCAATATGGTTATGGATATGGCTATAATAATAGAAAGAAGGATCCAATTATAAAAAAGAACAAGAACCCTAAAATTTGATTTTTTGGAAATAATCAGAACATATAGCAAGGATAAAGATTTAGGCAATCCAGGTAAAAGCGCCCGATGGTATGCCATTTATACCAAGCCTCATCATGAGAAGGATGTTTTCAAAAAACTAAATGAACTTGGTATCAAGGGCTATCTTCCGCTTATAACTACAATCAGGCAATGGAGTGACAGAAAAAAGAAAATAAAACTGCCACTTTTTAATTGCTATGTTTTTGTATATATAACCTATGATGATTATTTCAGGGTTTTAAATATTCCAGGAGTGGTTCGGTTCATAACATTCGAAGGAAAAGCAGTTGCCATCCCTGAAAAACAGATCCAGGTCGTAATGAATCTCCTTCAACACGAAATTGAAGCACAAGAGATCCAGTACGATTTTTATAAGGGAGCTACTGTTGAAATTGTCAGTGGTCCCTTATCAGGAATATTTGGTGAACTGGTAAATTTGGATAAGAAAAGAGTCATTATCCGAATTAGTGCAATTCATAAGTCCATGGTAATACATGTCCCTATGAACTTGCTGCGTTTGGTGAGTTAATTAGAATCAGATTTATCTGATTATCCTAAATAGTAAAAATCTGGCTATCACAAATTGTGACTGGCTAGGCGAAGCTTTGAAATATGGATATAAACTCTGATAAACCACTTTTAATAAATCTTCCCAAAATTGAAGATCTCAGGGGAAATTTATCATTTATAGAAGAAGAAAATCATATCCCCTTTAAAATAAAACGTGTTTATTGGATTTATGATGTTCCCGGAGGTGAACAACGAGGCGGTCACGCATTTAAGGAACAGAAGGAATTTGTCGTTGCACTCTCCGGCAGTTTTGAAGTAATTATTCATAACGGTGAAAATGCAGTGAGGTATAATCTCAACCGGTCATATTTTGGTCTGTATATTCCAAACGGCCTGTGGAGGCATATGGAAAACTTTAGTACAAATTCAGTGGTATTGATACTCTCGTCTACTGAATTTTCAGAAACTGATTACGTGAGAAGTTTTACCGAATACCTGAGGTTTATTGCCAATGAATAGCACAGTTTACGATTGCAGTGTTGTGTACTTGTCAAAAATACATAACAGAGCTGGAAATTTAACAGCTCTTGAAAATAATACAAGTATACCCTTTGATGTTAAAAGGGTCTATTACCTGTATGACGTTCCCGGTGGTGAAGACCGAGGCGGGCATGCACATGTTCAGTTACAGCAGTTTATTATTGCTGTCAGCGGTGCTTTTGAAGTTTTACTTAATGATGGTATCAATAAAAAAATTATATACCTTGACAGGCCATATATAGGCATTCATATCGTTCCTGGAATCTGGCGTGAACTGTTGAACTTTTCATCCGGTGCTATTTGCCTTGTTCTGGCATCAATGAAATATTCTGAAACCGATTATATTAGAAGCTATTCCGATTTCTTAACACTGAAAAAACACTGACATGTTGCTGGAAGTTGATGCGGCCACATATTATAAATTTTTCCCTGTTAATCCCCATTCATTCATTTCAGATCCTTTTATTAATCTTAATAAATCGAAAACCGAAAAAATCATTTATTTGATTGCAAATCCTGAAAAGCCTTCTGTTGGACTTGTAACTGGCATGAAGAACAGAATTTTACTTTCTCACTTTTCGGCACCATTTGGTGGTTTTCATTTTCGCAATGAAATTGTTTATATCAGCGATTTGGATTTTTTTCTTAAATCGCTTAACAATTATATGGTGGAAAATGATTTATCAGGCATTGATATAGTCCTTCCACCGGATATTTATCATCAAACCTTTAATTCAAAGATCTCATCTTCACTTCTTAGAAACGAGTTTCATGCTAATGTTCCTGAAATAACCAATTGGGTTGACCTTCATAGGTTCAGTGGAGAATTTAGTCAAAAGAACAGCAGAGAATATTACAGGCAGGCTTTACGAAATAATCTGGTATTTGAAAAAGCTGAAGATTTGAATGATAAAATTAAAATATATAACCTGATTAAAAGCAACAGGGAGAAATTTGGTCGCCCGATTTATATGTCTTTCGATGATGTTATTCAAACAGGCAACCTATGGCCTGTAGATTTCTTCAAAGTATCAGTTTCAAATTCCCTGGTTGCATCTGCCATATTTTACAGAAATCACAGTGAGATTGTTTATGCGACTTTTTGGGGTGATAATGAGGAAGGCAGACCTTTAAGGGCAATGGATTTTCTTTCATATAACTTATGGCAATACTATAAAAACCAGGGCTTCCATTATATTGACCTCGGAATTTCAACTGAATCAGGAATACCAAATGAAGGTTTATTACGGTTCAAGGAAAGTCATGATGCCGTTTCTTCATTAAAATATAAATTCTCACGAAGAATAAATCCTAAATAAATGTTTGTTTTAAACCCAGATCCCTACAGCCTACCTTGTTACAGAATAGGGCCTTTTCAGACAAAGGATCTTTCATTTAATCATTGTTTGCAGGATAGTGATGAAATAGATGATTATTTAAACGAAAGATTTCAGGGGAAAGATTACCAGTTTACTCAAAATGCAAGAAAGGCAATAAACATTGCATTAAGCCACTACGGTTTGCAGAGAGATGACGTGGTTACAATATTGACCACTACAGAAAACTTTTATATTAGCGGTTGCGTTACCCGTGAGATTGAAAAATTCTGCGAATGGTCCAGAAAATTAACTGATAAAACAAAAGTTATTTTTGTTAATCACGAATTCGGCTATCCTTACAACAATATTCAAAAGCTCAAACAATATAATCTGCCCATTATTGAAGATTGTGCCAATTCGTTTTTCTCCCGTGATCACAGGAATGAAATAGGACATACAGGTGATTTTGTGGTATACAGCCTTCCCAAAATGTTCCCGATTCAGATCGGCGGCATATTGGTATCGAATCTTCAAAGTAAGTTAAACATTGATGATCAGGTTGAATATGAAACACTTAAATATATTAAAAAAGTACTTTCCTATCATATTGCCTTTAAAGATGAGATAATAAAGAAAAGAATCCACAATTATAATTTTCTAAAATCAAAATTTGCAGAACTTGATTTATTTGAACGTTTTGATTTAGACGAATATATCATTCCAGGCGTTTTTATGTTCCGAAATAATAGTCAGAATCTTAACCTTCCCGAACTGAAAACCTTTCTCTACGCACATGGGATTCAGTGCAGCGTATTTTATGGTGAAGAAGCGTTTTTTATTCCGGTCCATCAGGCACTGAGTGAACAAGATATGCTTTACTTTTATGAAGTAGTCAAGTCCTTTATAAACAGGTAGTAAGATGATTTTTGCAAATATCACCCTTGGATCAAATGTAGAAATTGACCCTTCAACGTCAATAAACAACGTAACCATTAAGGATAAAACAAGGATTGCCAAAAGATGCAGCATATACGGAGGGCCGAATAATATTCTTGAGATTGGTTACAACGGTTATGTTGGAATGAACAGTATATTAAATGGTTTTGCTGAAAAAATCACAATCGGAGATTATGTAAGCATATCTCAGAATGTTAATATGATGGTTGACTCCGGCCCTAATGCATCAGTTAGCCTTCAGAGACTTTTTCCCATTATTAAAGGGCCTATACATATTGGCGACAATTGTTGGATTGGTGCAAGTTCTATTATAATGCCCAATGTAATTTTGGGAAACTATTGTATAGTTGCAGCTAATTCATTTGTCAATAAATCGTTTCCCGATTTTTCAATAATCGGAGGAACTCCTGCAAGGCTTATCCGTACTTTCACTCAAGAAGAAAAGGCTAAAGTATTGGCTGGTCAGAATAATGAAATAAGCTCATATGAGGATAATTACCTCGATTTACCTTTTGAAGATACCCTTAGAAAATATAGAAAAAAGAACATACTAGATACGTTAAAAACTGATTCACATACCAGATTTCTTGAAATTGGATGCGGTCCTGATCCTCTATTCCAAACTATTACCGAATTTGAAAGAATGGTGGTGGTTGAGCCTGGTAAAGCGTTTTATAAAATGGTAACGCCTTTAGTTGACAAGGTTGATAATGTATTGATATACAATGATTTGATTGAAAATCTAACTGACAAACTGAAAAATGAAAATTTCGATGTTATCGTTATTGGTGGTTTTTTACACGAAATAGATAATCCATCAGAAGTTCTGTATTGCATAAGAAACATCTGCAGGAAGCACACACTGGTTTATTCTTTTGTACCTAATGCAAAGTCATTTCATAGGTTATTGGCCCATAAAACAGGCATTATTAAAAATATTTATGAAAAATCGGGTCATGACGAATTGTTCAACCGAAAGAATGTTTATGACAGTGATACTTTCAATAAACTATTTATAAATAACGGATTTAATGTATTAATGAACGGTTCATATTTTGTAAAACCGTTTACGCATGATAAAATGAGTGAACTCCTTACAAAAAAAATAATAAATGACTCTTATCTTGACGGATTGGAGCAAATGATTGAGTATATGCCTGATCTTGGATCTGAATTGTGGAACTTATGTACAATAAATGATTAAATTTCTTGACCTTAAAGCTATTAACGACTCCTTTGAGCCGCAATTAAGCAGATCAATTCAGCAAGTATTGGATTCAGGATGGTATTTGCAGGGAACTCAGGTTGCCTCATTTGAGAAGGAATACGGTTCATATATAGGAACATCCCATTGCATTAGCGTTGCCAACGGACTGGATGCCTTAAGGTTAATACTTAAATCGTATATGGTCATGGGAGATATTCAGGAAAATGATGAAGTCATAGTTCCTGCCAATACTTTTATAGCTTCCATTTTAGCCATTACTGACAATCGGTTAATCCCTGTATTAGCAGAACCGGATATTGGAACATACAACCTTGATACAGAAAAACTTGAAAACTATATAACCGACCGTACAAAGGCTATTATGCCTGTTCATTTATACGGATATGCTTGTTGGACTGAAAAGCTTGAAATAATCGCAAAAAAATACAATTTAAAAATCATTGAAGACAATGCACAGGCCTCAGGAGCTATTGAGTCAATGGCATTACGACGCACCGGTTCTCTGGGGGACGCCTCAGGCCATAGCTTTTATCCCGGCAAAAACCTGGGAGCACTGGGAGACGGTGGTGCGGTAACAACAAATAATGATCAGCTTGCCAGCATAATCAGGTCGTTAGCCAATTACGGTTCAACAAAAAAATATGTGCATGAATATATGGGGTTAAACTCCAGGCTTGATGAGATTCAGGCTGCCATATTGCGCGTAAAGCTAAATCGTCTTGATTCTGATAATCAGCGTCGTCGCGAAATTGCTCAAATTTACTGTGACCAGATAAAAAATCCGGATATCATTCTTCCATTAACCAGTAAACAATTGAAGATAACTGATAATAAATCACATGTCTGGCATTTGTTTGTTGTGCGTTGTTCAAACCGTCAGAAACTTCAAAATTACCTTGCTGAACATGAAATACAAACACTGATTCACTACCCTACTCCACCTCACAAGCAGCTGGCATATAAAGAATGGAATCATTTGAATTACTCATTGACAGAAAAAATTCATAATGAAGTTTTAAGTCTTCCAATGAGTCCGGTGCTGAAAGATTCGGAAATTGAACAGGTAGTATATCATATTAACGCTTTTAAATCCTGACTTTGACAGACCAGCAATCTTCATATAGGCAGATATTCAAGGCCACCTCCCTATTTGGCGGAGTACAGGTCTTTAACATCATTATCGGAGTAATACGCGTTAAATTCGTTGCCGTGTTGCTGGGAACTTTTGGTGTCGGTGTGCTGGGCCTATTAAATGCCCCTTTAAATCTTATTATGTCAATTTCGGGTCTGGGAATCGCCGTAAGTTCAGTTAGAGATGTCTCAGAATCTTATGGTACGGGCGATTCAAGGAGAATTGCCATAGTCATTAAAACATTGCGCCGATGGTCATGGTTCACGGGCATGTTAGGCGCAACTTTCACACTTGCACTGGCTCCCCTTTTAAGTCAATGGACCTTTAATAACAGAAACTATACATGGGCTTTTGTATGGCTTTCAATTACATTACTCCTTCAGGCGATTAATAAAGGTCAGACAGCTCTGTTACAGGGCACCAGGAGATTGCGGGAGATGGCAAAAGCTGCCGTAATAGGGTCTTCTCTTGGATTAGCCACTTCAATTCCGCTTTATTATTGGCTGGGAGTCAAAGGCATAGTTCCGGCATTAATTATTACAGCTATTACAGGGTTATTTTTGTCATGGTATTTTTCGAGAAAGGTGGTTATTGATGAGGTGCAGATCTCCTTCCGCGAAACGTTCACATTGGGTATTGGTATGGCCAAACTGGGCATTTCGATGACTCTGGCCGGATTTATAGGCTCTCTTTCCACATATGTTTTAAACGCCTTTATTGGCAACAGGGGTGGAGTTGAACAGGTGGGACTGTATAATGCCGGCTGGGGCGTTGTTGGTCAATATACAAGCATTATTTTTACTGCAATGGCGACTGATTATTATCCAAGACTTTCAGCTATTCAGGAGAATAATGAAAAAATAAAAGAACTTGTCAGGCAACAAAGTGAGACGGCACTTCTCATTATCACTCCGCTTCTTGCATTACTGATTGTAACAATGCCCCTGGTAGTCAGGATTCTATACACTCCTGCATTCATACCTATTGTCATGTTTGCAAATCTTACGGTTCTTGGAATGCAGTTTAAAGCCATTTCATGGGCTATGGGCTATATATATCTTGCAAAAGGAAATGGTAAATTATTCCTTACTATGGAAATCGTTTCAGGATTGATTATTTTGCTGTTAAACCTGGTCTTCTATTATTTTTATGGCCTTAACGGTCTGGGTATTTCATTTATAGTGAGCTTTCTCTTCGGGATGGTGTTTTCTTATGTTGTATTGAAAATGAAATATGATTTCAGCTTTCCAAAGAAATTTTACCTCATTTTTTTAACGGTATACAGTTTCGCAGCGTTGTCATTTTTAACCATTTTTATTAAAAACAATCCTGTGAGATATGCTGCCGGAATTTTTATACTTGCGCTGGCTGCAACATTTTCATTATACAAATTAAATGATTTAATTGATTTCAGATCATACCTGAAATCCAGATTTGGAAAATCCTGATTTAAGTAATCGCTTTGACGCTTAATTCCATCTATTCACATGTCAAATCTTGTTTCTGTTATTATTGCCACTTATAATTCTGCTCCTTTTGTCATTGAAACGCTTGAGAGTGTTAAGAATCAATCCTGGAAAGAGCTTGAACTAATAATCACTGATGATTTCTCAACGGATAATACTATTGATCTCTGCGAATATTGGCTGAAAGAGAACCATAAAAGATTTGAAAGCTCTACCGTGCTCAGAATCGAGAGAAATACCGGAATTGCAGCTAATGCCAATCGTGGTTTAAAAGTTGCCCATGGTGATTGGATTAAATTTTTAGGTGCTGACGATACACTAAAACCAAATTGTATCGCGCAAAATATGGATTTCATCGCTCAGAACCCACAAATAAAAATACTTTTCTCGAAGCTTGAAGTGTATAAGGATAATTTTGAACCGGGAAATCTCCTTGAAACAACTCCAGGAATGCCTTATGAGAAGAACAGTATCTTGTTTCCCGGTAGGTCTGCTGATTCGCAATACAGAATGCTGCTTATAAGCGATCGAATACATTTTTCGCCATCTGTTTTTCTGCATCGCGAAACAATTTTTTCAGTTGGCTGTTTTGATGAAAGATTTCGTATTGTTGAAGATTATCCCTTATGGCTGAATCTGACAAAAAAAGGAAATAAGCTGTATTTCATGGATAAGGTAACAGTGAATTATCGAAAACACATTAAAGCAGCTAATAATACAGGGTTAAAATTCATTATAAATCCAAACTATTTCAAATTAGAAAGCTTTAGAAAAGTATATACCTACCCGTTTTTGCCATCTTCAGTAAAGTACCATCAGAAATTAAACTGGTATTTAAGCCAGATATTTAAGTATCCGGCAATTAACCGTGATACAAAACTCAACAGGTTACTCTATTCATTGTTAACAATTTACTTAAATCCATTTCGATATTATTTCTGGTTTAAAAAACGGTTTAGTCGCGATGAAGCATTCACTGAACTTTTTACCTGAACAATATCTAACCGCTTAAAACACCTGAAAAGTATGATACGTCTTTCTGTAATAATTCCCATGTATAATGTTGAAAATTATGTGGAAAGGTGTTTACGTAGTTTGGAGAATCAAAATATACCCGAAAGTCATTTTGAGATCATCTGCATTAATGATGGGTCAAAGGACAACAGCCGTGAGGTAGTTATCAGGATGCAGCAAGAATTTAAGAACATTTATCTGATTGATCAACAAAACCAGGGAGTGTCAAGGGCAAGAAATAACGGTATTAAAAAAGCAGTCGGCAAATATGTTTTATTTATAGACCCTGATGACTATGTAAAGCAGGATTCACTTAATGAATTATTGAGGATTACAGAAGAAAAGAATGCACAGGTTTCAATCAGCGGATTTTCAATTCTCAATCATGCCGGAAATCTGCAGAAAAATGTTGAATACAAGCAATTCTGTAATGTTCTTTACCCGGGAATTGAAGCCTATTTTCATGCAAGAGGAGACGGATGGAGTGATCCTGACAGAACATGGGGAATTTTATTTGAGAAAGATTTTATTATAAATAATGAGTTGTATTATCTTCCGGAAGTACCCTATCTGGAAGATGGCGAATATATTGCTCGTGTTATGAGTGTAGCTGAAAATTGCCTTTTCATTGATCAGGTATTTTATATTCGTACAACAAGGCATGGATCTGCTACAAACAGCAATCTGTTTTATTCAGATGCTGCAATTAATGGGTTTATTCTAGCAGCCACAAATCTTCAGAATTTTAAGAAGAAAACTATTAAAAACCAGGAACAAAAGGACTTTATCAACCAGCCGATCGTTAAATTCGTTATTCTTTCGATTGATTCTTCTATAAGATTATTTAGATTTAAAACATTTCTGAATACCTATTCAAAATTAAAAGCAAACGAATTTCGTAAACTTGATCTGAATGGTTGCAACCGCTATTACACCAGACTTGGAACCTTCTTCAACATATCAGGATATCTTCTGTACTCTTACTATATGGTCAAAAAACCGGTAGGGTCGATATGGAAGACAATGAAAAAATTTCGCAGATTGATTACTGAATGAATATCCTATTCTGCTATGGCAATTGGATGAATCCTCGTAACGGAGGTGTCCAAAAAGTTTCCGATACACTTGCAAGATATTTTGCAAATCATGGTCATTCCTTATACTATATCACATGGCAATATGAGGAAAATGACAACTATCATTTTCCTGCATTGACCTATCATTTACCTGACAAGGCCATCTTATTTACAAAGGAAAACAAAGAATATTATCACTGGTTGTTATCCGAATTAAAAATCGATGTTCTTCTTAATCACGATGCATCCAATTACAGAAACAGATTTTTCCTGGATACAGGAATTCATAAGGCAAAAAAAATATCTGTTTATCATACAGACCCACTGAACGGGTTAAACTCCGTAAGTGAGTTATCAAAAAGTTATGTGCTTCTGATCAATAGACATTTTCCTTCAATAATTCATTGGCTGAAAGTACAGAAGAAAAGATCTGAAATCAGTTATCTTTTGAAAAAAAGCCACAAATTAGTTGTTTTATCACAGGAATTTAAAAAACAAATAGGACATCAGCTTAAAATAAATTCAGTAAAGATTGAAGCAATTAACAATCCCACCGTATATTCAGGAAATCACAGACCAGTTGTAAAGAAGAAGCAGTTGCTATTTGTTGCAAGAATGGAGCTCGCAGTTAAAAGGCCGGATAAAATGTTATTGATATGGTCAAAACTGGAAAAAGATTTTAACGATTGGAAATTGATATTTCTTGGAGATGGTCCGGATAGAAAGACTATTGAGGAAATTGCTTCTTCGCTTTCTGTTAAAAATGTTGATTTTAAAGGCTTTGCTGACCCTATTCCCTACTATGAAGATTCGTCAATTATATGTATGACATCGGACTACGAAGGATTTGGACTTGTATTGATCGAAGCTATGCAATTCGGGACTGTTCCCATAGCATTTAATAACTGGATTTCGCTTAAGGATATTATTGTTCATAATGAAACCGGCATCCTTGTGGAAACGCGAAACATAGATGATTACATTGTAAAACTTAAAGACTTAATGATAAACGAGGATAAAAGAAATCAAATATCCGTTGCGGCCAGGAGTTATGCCAAACGGTTTCATATTGATACTATTGGTTCACAATGGCTCAATCTCCTGAACCAATTGGAAAATTGAAAACAACCAGAAGATTTGTATAATGAATGAACTTAGGCAACATAACAACAAGAAAATACTACTTGTCTCAAATGCATTTTATCCTGAGATATCGCCGCGCAGTTACAGAGCTACTGAACTGGCAAAAGAATTCTGCAGGCAGGGACACTCTGTTGTGGTAATATCTAAATTCAGGGATTTTGATTACGCTGAATTTCTGGATAAGTTCCCAATATTGCTTAAGATGTGGAGCAAACCAAAATTTCCGGCCATTCCTCAGTTTAAGTCAAAACCATTTTCACTGATAAGCCGGTTTCTCTCCCGAATTCTTTTACTGCTATTTGAATATCCGGGAATAGAAGATATGTTAAAGGTTAAGAAAAAGCTGAATGATGAGAACGGTTATGATTTAATGATATCCTTTGCAGTTCCATATCCGGTACACTGGGGCGTAGCCTGGTCAAGGTCACGAAAACACCGGATTGCCGGAACCTGGGTAGCTGATTGCGGGGATCCTTATATGGGTGATGTCTTGGATTCTTTCAGAAAACCTTTCTATTTCAGTTTTTTTGAAAAGAATTTCTGTAAAAAGGCCGATATTATTACAATTCCCATTGAGAGCGCTAAACCAGCCTATTATAAGGAATTTCACGCTAAAATCAAGATAATTCCTCAGGGATTTGAGTTTAATCTCGATAATAGTCCAAAAGAATTACCAAAAAGTGATTGCATAAATTTCGCTTATGCAGGTAGTTTCTTGCCAGGAGCCCGTGATCCCAAAAAATTTATGGAATGTTTGATACGGGTGAATCAAAGTTTTAAGTTTTACGTATTTACGAATAAACCGGAAACATTAACCGAGTATGAAACTGCCCTTCAGAACAAGTTAATAATATCCGGATACATTCCCAGACATGAATTGATGAAAGTCTTGACCGGCATGAATTTTCTGGTGAATTTTGACAATAATACCCTGTTAAACTCCCCGAGTAAATTAATTGACTATGCAATTGTTAAGCGACCCGTATTAAATGTTACAAATAATTTTGATGAAGCTGATTTGTATCAGTTCATGAGAGGCGATTTCAGCCGTCAAATGGTTTTACCCGATCCGGAAATGTATCATATAAGTAATATTTCAAAAAGATTTTTAGAAGTGCTTTAAAGGGAGAGAAATTATATGTTCAGCGATACTTCTCATAACTTCGTTTCCTATCCGTCCTCATCTCTTAAAGACTATTTATTAATGTTTTTGTTATGGCCTTTTCTGGCCTTTCTTATTGCATTAAAAAACTATTCACAAAAGGAATCCAAAAAAATAGTATATATTTTTCTGATATATTATGGATTAACTTTTGTTGTGGGGCATACCGGCAATGATGCAGAAAGATATGCGTGGAATCTGAAACATTATTCTGAAATGCAATTTTCTGCATTCTTTGACATTATCGGTGGAATGTATAATTCGCAGACTAATGTAGATATAGTTGAACCATTAATTTCTTTTTCCGTTTCACGATTTACATCCTTTTCTGGTCTGCTCTTTGCTGCATATGCTGCTTTGTTTGGATTCTTTTATATCAAATCAATCAATCTTATCCATAAGCGTTTCATAGAAAATCCAAATGACAATTCATTTATTCATATGGCATTTTTCGTAATGATTTTGCCTATAACAGCAATAAATGGATTCAGGATGTGGACTGCATCATGGATTTTCTTTTACGGAGCATATCATGTAATTCTATATCGTGATATCAGGTATTTTATATTGAGTTTAATGGCATGCCTGGTGCATTTCAGTTTTCTTTCAGCCAATGCGATTCTGATCATTTATTTCTTGGTCCGGAACCGGAATGAAATATATTTTCCATTAGTAATTGCATCTTTCATTTTACCAAATTTACTTGCCCCGGTCTTTCAGTTCTTCTTCGGGAATTTGGGAGGTGCTTTGAAATCAAGAGCTAATATGTATTACAATGAATCAACTATTCTTGGTCGACAGGAAATGCAGCAGCAATTGGCCTGGTTTATGAAAATAGGTGAGGATCTGATTTTATATTATCTGGTTTTTGCGATAATAATTATTCAACTGTATAAAAAGTCGTTAAGAGAACAAATTGACAAAAATTTATACAGCTTTCTGCTGCTGTTTCTTGCTTTTGTAAATTTCGGTAAATCGATCCCTTCATTTGGTGGTAGGTTTCAGATTGTGTTTTTTATGTTTGCCACTTTGTACGTTTTTCTGTTTTTTCTTAAAATAGAGAACAAAAGACTGCATCTCATCACATGGGTTGGATTGTTTCCGATGCTGCTTTATTCAGCGATAGCCTTCAGGCAAGGATCAGATAGCTTTAACGTTATGGCCTTAACGCCCGGTTTGGGTTTACCATTGCTTATTCCCGGCATATCAATAGCCGATCTTGTTTTTAACTAGCAATTCATTCGAATAATGAATAAACAGTCAATTATAAAAAACCTGTCCAATATTTCAGGTTGGCGTACAAAAAGGAAACTGGTAATCATTGAATCAGACGATTGGGGCAGTATTCGAATGCCGTCATCGGTTGTTTTTGATAAATTAGTCTCAGGTGGTATAGACCTGTTATCAGGTGATGGCTTCCGTTTTAACAAATATGATTCTCTGGAAAGTTCTGAAGATTTAAACTGCCTATTTGATACATTGAATAATGTCAGGGATATCAGTGGAAGGCCGGCAGTTTTTACACCAGTTTCAGTAGTTGCAAATCCCGACTTCAGAAAGATAAAACAAGCCGACTTCAGGGAATATTTCTATGAGCCCTTTACTGAAACTTTAAAAAAGTATCCTGGTTGTGAAAATACATTTGCATTATGGAATCAAGGCATAAGCAACAGGTTATTCATGCCACAGTTCCATGGACGGGAGCATCTGAATGTTAAAGCCTGGCTAAGAGCATTACAGAACAAAAATAACAAGATACTGCTTGCATTTGAGAATGAAATGTGGGGCATTTCCACCGCACAGGATCCTCAAATAAGACTTGAAATTCAGGCAGCATTTGATCATATCGATCCCACCGATGTTACCTATCATAAGCAAGTTATTACTACGGGACTTGATTTGTTTGAGAAAACATTCGGTTATAGGGCGAAATTCTTTGTGCCTCCTAACGGTCCATTTTCCAATGATCTTATTCCTACTTGTTATTCAGCGGGTATAAGGTATTTATCAACTCCTAAGATTCATTCTCAACCTAAAGACTCTGGTGATAGCCGGAAAAGGCTGCATTGGATAGGTCAGAAAGATCGTTCCGGAATAATTTTTATTACACGAAATTGCTTTTTTGAACCCAGTATACCCGGTATTGATTGTGTTGATGCCTGTCTTTATGATATTTCAGTCGCCTTTAAATGGCATAAACCTGCAGTAATAAGTTCTCACAGAGTAAATTATACCGGCTCACTGGATAAAAGGAACCGTGATAACGGTCTGAATAAATTGCAGATTCTGCTAAAAGAGATCGTTAAAAGATGGCCCGAAGTTGAGTTTCTTACATCGGATGAGTTAGGAGATTTATTATCAGATAAATGATATGCCCAGATTTTTACAGAATATAACCAGGAACATTATGAATATACCTGGCTGGAGGACTAACCGAAAGCTCATTATCATTGAAAGTGATGATTGGGGCAGTATCAGAATGCCTTCCAAAGAGGTTTATAACAGATTCAATACACATGGATTTGAAATTTCAAAAAGTGAATATAACCGCCTGGATAGCCTTGAAAACAATGATGATTTGGAATCATTGTTCGAAGTCTTATCACGGTTTAACGATTTTAAGGGAAATCACCCGGTGATAACCGCAAATGTAGTTGTCGGCAATCCTGATTTCAAAAAAATAAAAGAATCCGGTTTTACACAATATTTTGTTGAACCGGTTACAGAAACACTTAAGAGATATAGTAACAGGAATAAAGTGGAATCGCTTTGGAAACAAGGTGATTATGCCGGAATATTTCATCCGCAGTTTCACGGGCGTGAACATGTAAACATTATCAGATGGATGAATGCTTTGAAAACCGGCACCAAGGAGATCATGTTTACATTTAATGAGAATACTACGTTTTCAGGAAACGGCGATTATAATTTTATGGAAGTACTGGATTATAATTCCCCGGAAGACCTAACCCTGATGCAAAATAGTTTGAAGGAAGGACTTGCGATTTTTGAAAACATATTTTTGTTTAAATCAAAATCATTTATTCCACCGTGTTATACATGGGGAAGTGAAATTGAAGAGACACTTCATTTAAACAGTGTCAGGTATATTCAAGGACTAGTTGTTCAATCGGTACCTACCGGTTCTTTTGGAAATTATACCAAAAAATACCATTATCTTGGAGAAAAGAACCGTCATGGACAGTATTTTTTAATCCGAAATTGTTTCTTTGAGCCTTCCCTCTCCTCGTCCTCTGATCCTGTAGGAGATTGCATTGACCGGATCAGGATCGCATTTCGATGGAAAAAGCCTGCAATAATCTGCACTCACAGGATTAATTTCATCGGATCACTTGATGAACAAAACAGAACCAGAAATCTTGCAAGGCTCAATGAACTGTTTAAAAGAATACTCATGCTATGGCCTGATGCGGAATTTATCACATCGGATACATTGGGTGATATGATTGCTGAATCAAAACACTAATTAGAGAAAGTTTTATGGTACCAGGCTCTGAAATCAAAGTACTGATAACCGGAGATTTATGTCCGTTAAACCGGATAGAGGATTTAGCATTACAGAATAATTTCCAGGCTATTTTCAATGATTATATTGATGTGTTCAGAAATAATGATCTGAATGTAACTGATCTGGAATGCCCTTTGACGTTAATTAAGGAAGGAAGATTAAAAACCGGACCACACCAGAAAGCAAATCCGCGATGTATTGAAATATTGAAATACGCCGGTATTAATTTAGCTGCACTGGCCAATAACCATATTATGGACTATGGTTCAAAAGGAGCGGAAGAAACCATGAACCTTTGTCATAACAATGGAATAGCTACAACAGGAGTGGGAGAAAATATTGCTGAAGCACGAAAAGCATATGAAATTACTATCAGGAATAAGAAATTAAGCATATTAAATATTGCGGATAACGAATTTCTCACAGCCACTGATGGCAGCTACCAGGCAAACCCAATAGTTTTACCAACCATATATTATGATATTGTAAATGCAAAATCAGCCAGCGATTATGTTATATTGATAATTCATGCAGGAAATGAATTCTACGAATTGCCGTCACCCAGAACAAAAGAATTATACCGGTTTTTGATAGATTCTGGCGCCGACGCCATTATTTCAAATCATACTCACTGTTTTAGCGGATACGAGATCTATAAAGGAAAGCCCGTTTTTTATGGTCTAGGCAATTTTATTTATGATTGGCCAGGGAAACAAAATACCGACTGGAACAAAGGCTATGCAGTTAAACTTCTGCTCTCCGATTCGATAAGCTTCGAATTATTTCCTCTTAAGCAGGGGAATGAGATCCCGGGGGTGTTTCATTTAAATGACCAGGAAAAAAGCGCATTTTTAGAAGTTTTGGAATACAGAAACAGCATTATCGCTAATGATTCAAAACTCTCATCAGCTTTTTCAGAGTATATTCATAAAGTCACCCCTATGTACGATTCGTTTATAGAACCATATTTTGGAAAAATATATAATGCGCTTCGCCAGCGGCATTTTATTCCTAACCTCCTCAATAAAAGAAAGAGGTTGCTTCTTTTAAATTTAACCCGATGTGAGGCACATCGGGATGTTCTGTTGAAAATATTATCTAGAGATTTATAAAATGTGCGGTATATCAGGATATATAAATCTGAACCGGCAAGCAGTTGAAAATACTGAGGCGATAATCAGTATGTTAAGAACTCAGCGGCACAGAGGACCAGATGATTCAGGGATCAGAGTATTTAATCTCAATAACAAAACCTCAATGGAGGTTAATCATAAAAATCCAACTCATATTGAGGGTGATTATAATGGGGTAATAGGCTTTAACCGTTTAAGTATTCTAGATTTGTCAGTTAACGGGCATCAGCCCATGATGAGTCCCGATGAAAAAGTTATTCTGACATTAAACGGTGAGATATACAATGCATTTGACTATAAAGATGAACTGATCAATTGGGGGTATCAATTTAAAAGCACATCAGATACCGAAGTCGTTTTAGCATTGTACCTGAAATACGGGATAGACGGACTTCTTGAGAGATTGAACGGGATGTTTGCGATTGTCATTGCCGACTTATCCAAAAGCATTATGCATATTGCAAGAGACCGTTTTGGCATTAAACCCATGTATTATATATTTAATAATCAATTGTTTGCTTTTTCGTCCGAATTAAAAACTTTCAGATATTTGCCTGGCTTTTCATATCAGATTGAAGAAGATCAGTTGAATGAATACATGCTTTTCAGAAATAATCTCAAAAATACGCTTTTCAAAGATATTCTTGTTTTAAATCCTGGTTTTTACTTATCAGTATCACCTGACAAGCAGCCCGAACTCACATCGTATTTTAAAATAAATCATTTCATCAGAAATTCTAATAGTACATCAAGCCGGGAAGTATACGAAAAAATGCTTGAGATTTGCCTGAGCAAAAGCACAAGAAGACAATTAATCAGCGATGTAAAAGTTGGATGTCAACTTTCAGGTGGGATTGATTCGTCACTGGTGACTTATTATGCAAACAGAAATAGTACCAATACCCAATTTGAAAGTGTATCAATCATCTTTTCAGATCCTTCATTTAATGAGGAACCATTTATTGATCAGGTTTCGAACAACCTGAACGTACCTTCCCATAAGTTTTTACTGGATGCCGACTATTATCTGAAGCATTTTGAAAAAGCCACGTGGCATCTTGAACAACCAATAAATCACCCAAATACAATTGGAATTTATCTTTTATCTCAAAGGGCTAAAGAATATGTGACGGTACTTCTCAGCGGTGAAGGTGCAGATGAAGTATTCGGCGGATACAGAAGATATTATGATATCAGTTATCCATTCCGCAACAAAGTATTTTTTTCAAAATTGAAAAATATTTTGCGCTATCCGCATGAACTTAAGACATATATAGATCCGGCCTACCGTGCCATATTGGCCACTGCATTTATGCCACTAGGTATTGCTGAAAAGCTTAGAAATGACTTTGATTTTAAATCTGCCATAAAGAATCGCGAAGCTTTGTACAAAAAGCTTGATGGTTCTTTATTTGACAAACAGGTTAAATACGAAATGATGTCTTATCTGCCTGATCTTTTAATAAGGCAAGATAAAATGTCAATGGCACATTCAATCGAAAACCGTGTACCTTTTCTCGATAATGAAATGGTAAACTTTGCATTTAATACACCATCGAAATATTTGCTCATCCGGAAAAGTGCAGAAGGCTACAACAATGAAAAATATATGCTTAAAAAAATAGCAGCCCGTATTTTTGATAACAATTTTGCATTCAGAAATAAAATGGGATTTGGTATTCCCGTCAGACAATATTTTAATAATCCGGATTTCAATGAATATCTGAATGATAAGATTTTACCGGGAATTAAAACAAGAGGAATTTTTAATTATTCTGTTGTTTCAGACTGGTTAAAAAAACCCGGCAATATTACCTATCAGCAGCTTGAGTCATTATGGATAGTGGTTGCATTTGAGATTTGGGCATCAATTTATATAGACCAACCCTATGAAAATTGGAATACATTTATCTCCTGATTCATTCAGTGACCGATGGATAGAATACTGTAAATACAAACAGATTGAGTTCAAGATTGTAGATTGTTACAAATCTGACATCATTGAGCAATTATCTGATTGTGATGCATTGATGTGGCATTTCAACCACAAAAGTCCAAAAGCCAGTAAATTTGCAAAACAGCTCATTTATTCGGTGCAGGCCTCGGGTAAAAAAGTATTTCCTGACTTTAACACTACCTGGCATTTTGATGACAAAGTTGGGCAGAAATATCTTCTTGAAGCTATTGGTGCTCCATTGGCCCCTTCATATGTTTTCTATGATGAGAATCAGGCCATTCAATGGTCCTCTGCCACTTCATATCCCAAGGTTTTTAAACTTCGTAACGGTTCCGGATCGGATAATGTCAGACTTGTAAAGAATGCCATCGCAGCTAAGAGATTAATAAAAAAGGCTTTTCGTAAAGGATTTGCGCAATATGAGGCATGGAGCAATCTCAAAGAAAGATTAAGAAAATTCAGGCATGGTAAAACAAGTCTGTGGAACGTAACCAAAGGTGTAATACGCCTTTTCAGAAAAACCGAATATGCAAGAATGACAGAAAAGGAAAAGGGATATGTTTATTTTCAGGATTTCATTGCGGGAAATAATTATGACATCAGGGTAATAGTTATAGGCGATAAGGCTTTTGCCATAAAAAGACTTGTAAGAGAAAATGATTTCAGGGCATCAGGAAGCGGTTACATATTATATGAAAAGGAACATTTTGATGAAAACACAATTCGTTTAGCCTTTGAAATATCAGAAAAGCTTAAATCTCAGTGTATGGCCTATGATTTTGTATTCAGGAATGGATACCCACAACTTGTTGAAATCAGTTATGGGTTCGCAAAGGAAGGCTATGATGCCTGCACCGGATATTGGGACAAAGAACTCAACTGGTATGACAAAAAGGTTACTCCACAGGCATGGATGGTTGATTTAATTGTGAAGTAATGAAAAAAATTTGTCTTATCCTTCCTGATTTACACAAAGGCGGCATGGAAAGAGTTATGGCTGAGCTTGCTTGCTATTTCTATGCCCGCCATAAATCTGAAATATACATTATTCTGCTGTTGAATCATGCAAAAGTATTCTATAAAATTCCGCCTGAAGTAACTATAATCAGGCCTTCCTTTGCTTTTAACAATAATAAAAGAATTATTTCTACTATCCGGACTCTCATTTTTGTTCGAAAAACGGTAAAACAACTGGCACCTGATTCAATACTTTCCTTTGGGGAAACTTATAATTCATTTGTATTAATGAGTTGCCTGTTTACGGGATTTAATGTGTTTGTTTCAGATCGCAGCCGTCCTGATAAAAGCTGGGGTTTTCTGCAGGAAAAACTGAGAAAAATACTTTATCCGGGAGCCAGGGGGATTATTTCGCAAACCACGTTTTCAAGGGATTTTTTAATAAAAGAGACCGGGCATAAGAATATCTTGATAATACCCAATCCGATAACTTACCTGGTTAATCATTCAGGCCCGAAAGAAAATGTAATTCTTAATGTTGGAAGGATCATAAAAAGTAAGCGACTTGATCTTCTGCTGAATATTTTTAGCCGGTGTAATAATGAAAACTGGAAATTATGGATCGTAGGAGAAAATGAAACAGGCCTACAGACAATTTTGTCAGAACAAAGTAAAGAATTGCGTATCTCTGATAAAGTAATATTCTGGGGAAAACAGGAAGACATGAGCAGATTCTACAATATCTCAAAGATATTTGCATTCACATCAGAATCTGAGGGGCTGCCTAATGTTTTACTTGAGGCTATGTCTGCAGGTTTAGCCTGCATAAGTTTTGACTGTATCGCAGGCCCAAGTGATCTTATTCAAAACGGAGAAAATGGTTTTCTTGTGGATTTGTATGATTGCAATGATTATGTTTACAAGCTAAATAAACTAATCAGCGATGATTCATTACAGCAATATTTTTCAACAAACGCAAAAAGCAAATCTCAGGAATTTGATATCAATATTATCGGAGAAAAATATTATAATTTTTTGCAATCATGAAACTCGGCCGATTTGTTTCAAAAAGTTCATTTCACCTTCAAAAAAATGTGATCGGGTTATTAACCCTTATAGATAGTCGGTTATATATGAAGCTGTATAACAAATTACTCAGAAGGCATGGTTTCAAATTAAACGGTTCACCAAGATTTATTGCCAAAAGTGCACGATTTGATGATTTTAACAGAATTACTCTTGGTGAAAGACTTGTTGTTTCAATGAATGTACATTTTCTTACTCATGATTATAGTTATACTACAGCATTAATAGCAGCCGGTAAAAAACCGGCCACGGATATCGGAATATTGCGGGATATTACGATTGGAGACAACGTCTTTATTGGTATGAATTCAATTATTTTGCCCGGAACCAATATTGGCAACAATGTAATTGTCGGAGCCGGTAGTGTGGTTCGCGGTAAAATCCCTGATTTCAGTGTTGTTGCAGGGAATCCTGCAATTGTAATATCCAATATTCTTGATTTTGAAAAGAAGGCAACAGACCGAAAAGACAATGATCTTATTATAGATAAGAAATGAAATACCTAAAGCAGTCATCTCATATAAAACTTTAACACATGAAGATATTAGTTACAGGAGCCGCTGGTTTCATAGGCTCAGCCATTGTGCCTGTATTAAAAGCGAGTGATCATGATATTTATGTCATAGATAATCTCACATTCGGCCGACGCGACATAGTAGACGTATCCGACTCCAACTTTTATGTTGCAGATATAAGAGACGCCCGGCTTATGGATAAAATCTTAGATCAGATTCAGCCTGAAATTATAGTACATCTTGCCGCCATTCATTTTATTCCTTATTGTAATGCTCATCCATACGAATCAGCTGACGTAAATATACGGGGTACGATTAACTTACTAAATGCGTCAAAAAAAGTAAAATCATTAAAAAAGTTCTTATTTGCATCCACCGCAGCGGTATATCCGATCTGTGATGAAGCTGTGAATGAAACTCATGAGCTTTTACCCATGGATATTTATGGTTTATCCAAACTTACAGGTGAACGGCTTTGCACTGAATTTTACCTCGAAACAGGCATTGACACTATTATTTGCCGGTTTTTCAATGCATTCGGCCCCAATGAAACAAACCCTCATTTAATACCCGAAATAGAAAAACAGCTAAGAGAAGGTGCGAGATTAATAAAACTTGGAAATCTCACTCCCAAACGCGATTTTATTCACACTCACGATATGGCTGCGGCGCTTAAGCAGCTTATTAGCTTAAACAATACAGGACTGGGTATATATAATCTGGGAAGAGGAATTGAATATTCTGTTGTAGAAATTGTTGAAGCTTTCAGCCGTCAACTTAATGAAGAAATCAAAATTGAAGTGGATCCGGAGAGAATCCGGAAAATTGAACGCGAGCATCTTTTAGCCGATGTAACAAAGCTAAAAAACACAGGATGGCAACCTTTATTGGGCATTGATGAAGGAATCAGGGATCTGATTCACAACTGGAACTGAAAATAAAATCAAATGAAAAACAAAAGATTAAAAATTGGTATCGTTTTTAACTTCAATCCCATTTGGATGGGGGGAATTATTTATATTATCAATGTAATCCGGATTCTTGATTTTCTAGATGATGATGAAAAACCTGAAATAACATTATTTTACAGGCAAGATCTTAAAACATTTGCAGACCAGATTAAATACCCTTATTTAAAAAAAATCGAATGGAAGTTTCCTTCAATTATTAACGGATATTTAAAATCGTGGCTGTTTCACAAAAATTTTTTCATTGAGGATATCCTAAACCAATATAGTCTGGATGCCTTATATCCGCTTCATGATTTTCCTGTCAGATCAGATGGGAAAGTTAAGTTAGTGAGCTGGTATGCAGATTTACAGCACATTTATTATCCTAATTTCTTCTCAAAAAGGAAAATTGTAGAGCGGACATTAAGGATCAAATTTATTTTGAAAAACACTAATGACCTGGTAGTTTCAAGCCAGGCTGTAGCTGATGATTTTAAGCGATTTTTCAAAATAAGGAAGAATATGAATATTCATATATTCCATTTTGTTTCGGTACTTGAAAACATTGAAAACCTGGACATCGATACGCTAAGGTCTAAATATAAACTGCCGGAAAAATTCTTTCTTGTATCGAATCAATTTCACAAACACAAAAATCATATTATTTTACTTAAATCCCTTATAAGGCTTAAACAGACAAATTCAGACATTCATATTGCACTGACCGGCCGTTTCCCTGCAGCAACATATTCGCCTTATATGCAGGAATTGCATTCACTGATTAAAGAAAACAGGTTGGAGGATCAGATCAGCTTTCTGGGTATCATTCCGAGAAATGAACAGTTGTTTTTGATGAAACATTCACAAGCTGTCATTCAGCCGAGTTTATTTGAAGGCTGGAGTACAGTAATTGAAGATGCAATATCACTGCAGGTACCGATAATTGCGTCTTCATTGAAAGTTAATCAGGAACAATTAGGTTCAACCGGCATATATTTTGATCCCCATGATGAAGAACAATTGGCGGATATCATTGCCAATTTTCCTATAAGAAATTTAAGCGACAGGTTTTATGAGGAATATAATACAAGGATTAAAAGTGCAGCAAAAGTCTTTTTGAAAATTTTAGGTGTTTAATCTCCAAATGCTCTCAAGATTGAACAAGATTTTAATAATCAATCAGAATTCAGGATATTTAATGATAGATCTTGCCAATTCCCTGGCAGAAAAGAATTTTGATGTTTCTCTTTTAACCGGAAGGTTAATAGTCAGAAATACCAAATTACATAACAGTATCAAGTTACGAAAAATACTTTCATATAACCGTAACACTACTTTTAGCAGGATTATAAGCTGGATGATAGCTTTCATACAGATAACCTGGAGTGTTAAAATTCATTACAGGCAGCATTTTATTATAATTGTCAGCAATCCGCCTCTTAATGCATTCCTTCCAATCTTCGTCAAAAACAGATTTTCATACCTTGTTTTTGATTTATATCCTCAAATACTTGTAAAAAAAGGAATACTCAGAAACGAGTCGTTTGTGAACAGATTCTGGATGAAAACCAATCTGAAAGTTTTTAGGCAGGCTGATGAAATTTTTGCTATAACTGAAAGTATGGCAGAAGCCATTCAACCATACTGTAATAATAAGAATATTCAGGTAGTGCCATTATGGGGCCACAATAATTTTTTCAATGTTCCGGATAAGAATTGCAATCCTTTCATAGCAGAGCATAAACTACAGGGAAAATTTATAGTACTGTATTCAGGAAATCTGGGGGCCAATCAAAATTCAGAATTGTTTTTAGAATTGGCAATGAAATCGAAAAATCCTGACATTATATTTCTGATCATCGGGGAAGGTTCTCATAAAAAGTTTTTGGAACAAAAAGTTGAAAATCTGAAAATAGACAATTGCATTTTACTGCCATTTTTACCAGCCGAAATCCTTCCCTATTCTTTTAGTGCTGCTGACCTGGCGATTGTTAGTATAGGGCCCGACATTTCTGAATTAAGTATTCCAAGCAAAACTTTCAGTTACATAGCCGCCGGATTACCCTTAATGTGTATCTCCCCAAAGAATTCAGAATTAGAACGGCATGTGAGGAAATTTAATAATGGTGAATCTTTTACTATTGACCAGATTAAAGAGATGACTGAATTCATTGAAGATTTGTCTGGTAATGAAAATAAGCTTACAGCGTTCAGAAGAAATTCGCTGGAGGCATCAAAACACTTCTCAATAAAAAATGCTGAAATAATACCTGACATTTTAGTAAATTCGATTTTTGCACAATGAAAAGAGGGATTTATACTAGATTTATAAAACGAATTTCCGACTTCATACTGGCTTTTATTATTTTGATAATCAGTTCGCCTCTTATGATTTTGATAATACCCCTGTTATTTATTAACAATAAAGGATCTGTTTTTTTCAGACAAATAAGACCTGGTAAAAATAATTTGAGTTTTATGCTTATAAAGTTTAAAACTATGAATGACAGTAGAAATTACGAAGGGAAATTATTGTCTGATGCGGATCGCTTAACTCCTTTGGGTAAGTTTTTAAGAGCTTTTTCTTTAGATGAATTTCCACAACTTTTTAATGTACTTGTAGGAGATATGAGCCTAATAGGGCCAAGGCCTTTACTTACAGATTATCTGATGTTGTATAATAAACATCAGATACGACGGCATGAAGTCAGGCCCGGAATTACAGGATGGGCGCAGGTAAATGGCCGAAATACCTTATCCTGGGATAAAAGATTTGACCTGGATGTGTGGTATGTTGACCATATTTCATTTATGCTGGACATGAAAATATTATTCCTTACCTTATATAAAGTAATCAGGCGTGAAGGAATCAATTCTAAAAATACTGCAACTATGGAACGATTTACAGGAAATTTAAATTCAAATAGTAACCTTTGATATAAAAATTGAAATTATGAAAGATAAACTAATCACCGCATTGGCTGAAGCTCTTGAAATTGAACCTTCCGCAATTAATCCAGAGGACACATTCAGGGATTACGAGACTTACAGTTCATTAACAGAACTATCCGTGCTGGCTATGTTGGATTCAGATTTTGGTATTGAACTTGAAATGAAGGATTTCAATAAATTCAAAACCGTTGAAGATTTGATCCAGCTTGTAAACAAGTCAAACAAATGATGGCATTATGGGATTAATGACTTTTGAAAATATCGGTATAACAGGAATGGCGGCTGCTGTACCAAAACATAAAATCAATAATTTTGAACATGACCTTTTCTTTAAAAAAGAGGACATTGCCGAAATAATTGAAAAAATCGGAGTTAAAGAACGAAGATTTGCTGATGAAAACACGTGTTCTTCAGACCTATGTTTTTCAGCGGCAAATAAGTTAATTAGTGATTTAAATATCAACAGGGAGGAGATAGGGTTATTATTGTTTATTTCACAAACTCCCGATTACAGAATGCCGGCTACTTCTATTCTTTTACAGAAGCGACTGGAACTGCCGAATTCCTTGATTGCTTTTGATATAAACCTGGGATGTTCAGCATTTCTTTATGGACTTGTTGTGGCTTTCTCCATGATAAGCTCAGGCGCAGTAAAAAAAGCCTTGATTCTCGATGGCGAGACGCGCTCAAAAGTTTATTCCCAGAAAGATCGAAAAACTGCCTTTCTTTTTGGGGATGCAGGCATAGCAGCCATTATTGAAAAAGATGAGAAATTCGGAAAAAGTTACTTTTCACTCAATTCCGATGGTTCTCGTGAATCATTGATAAAGATTCCTGCAGGGGGTTACCGTACGATGAGTTCCTGTGAAACAGTTAAGGAAAAAGTGATTGATGAATATGGTAATATCCGGTCAGATGAAAATGGTTATATGAATGGCTCCGATGTTTTCAATTTTGTTATCCGTGAAGTGCCAAGAGACTTTAACAGGTTGCTCGAATACTCTGGTTCCGAAATTTCTGGAATTGATTATTTCATTTTTCACCAGGCAAACAGTTATATTAATGAGTTTTTAGCTAAAAAACTTAAGCTTCAAGGAGATAAAATACCAACAACAATTCAGAAATTCGGCAATACTTCATCCGTATCTATACCACTAACCATTATTTCTGAATTGAAACATAAGCTGAATGCACATTCCCGATTACTATTGTGCGGATTCGGTGTTGGACTTTCGTGGGGAACAGCTATCCTTGAGGTGGACAACTGCAAAATCTCAGAAATTATTGAAGTATAATCTGAATTTATGTCAGTTTCGGATTTTTCACTAAATAATAAAGTGCTCTTAATTACAGGAGCATCCTCAGGTATTGGGAGGCAATGTGCAATTACCTGCAGCCATTATGGTGCAAAAATAGCGCTTTTCGGAAGAGATGAAAACCGTCTTCAGGAAACACTTCATCTAATGAAAGATCCTGAAAAACACAGAATTTTTAGTGTTGATCTCCTGGACTATGAAGTCGTAAATACGACAATTCAGAATGTCTGCACAGAAATGGGCAGACTTACCGGAATAATAAATTGTGCAGGCATTTCGACCACTCTGCCTATTAATTCACTTTCTGTTGAAAAACTGGAAAAATTCATTCAGACAAATGTTATAAGTGCAATTAATATTACAAGACAGGCAATTAAAAGCACTTATTTTTCTGAATCGGGAGGAAGTGTCATTTTTCTGAGTTCTGTCATGGGTATTGTTGGTGAAAGTGGTAAGACTTTGTATTCCCTGACTAAAGGTGCATTGATTTCAGGAGTTAAATCCATGGCTGTCGAGTTGGCCTACAGGAAGATCAGGGTCAATTGTGTTTCACCGGGTGTTGTTGAGACACCCATGTCGATGAAAGCTGTATATAGCCAAGATGAGGAATCACTTAACAAAATCAGAAAATTGCACCCTCTGGATCTTGGCAAACCGGATGACATTGCAAATGCATGTGTTTTTTTACTGTCTGATGCATCAAAATGGATCACAGGAACAAACCTGATTGTGGACGGAGGTTATACAGCCAGGTAAATTCTAAAAGACCTTTATAACATGGAAAATGTAATTATTATTGGTGCTGGTGGTCATGCTGCTGAAATTAATGAATATATAACTCATTCTGAAGTATTTGCCCAAAAGAAAACAATTCAAATTATTGGTTTTCTGGATGATAATCCGGAAAATTATGCCCGTTATAATTTTGACGCACCTTTGCTGGGCGGTGTTAAAGATCATGTGATCAGATCAGATTGTCGTTATATTATTGGAATCGCAGATCTGACCTATAGAAGACTCTTTGTGGATACTTTTAAAAAGTCAGGTGCAACTTTTCTTTCCTTTATCCATTTCAATACCTATATTTCAAAATCTGCCACAATAGGTGAAGGCAGCGTTATCGGTCCAAACGTTACTATTGGACCTAACGTTCAGATTGGACAATATACCCTGATAAATTCCCGTTGTAGTATTGGCCATGATACTATAGTCGGAAACTACAATTTTATCAGTCCTAATGTTTGTATGTCAGGGTTTACGAAAGTCGGTGATGAAAATCTATTTGGAATAAACAGTGCGACAATACCGGGTATTTGCATAGGTAACAGAAATAAAATTGGCGCAGGAATGATTCTCGACGGAACCGTGGGAGATGATACTGTAGTATTCTATCGGTACAAAGAAAAAATTATTGCAGTTCCAAAAAGGACTTAGTGTAAATTTTGAAACCATTTTCTTATTTTTTTCGTAGGAGCATTATTAACTAAACCTTGTGTTATGCGTAAACTAACTTTAATTCAATTGTTTGCAGCTTTATTGTTTTGTTGTTTTATCAGTTGCAGAAAAGAAAAAAATGAAACCGATTTCTATGGTAATGGGCCTGTCTCAGGTGGGGATTACTATGTAGCAACATGGGGAAATGATACCAATCCGGGTACATTTGAACTTCCATGGGGTACCTGGCAAAAAGCATTTGAAACGGCTGAGGCGGGGGATACGGTTTATTTCAGGGGTGGAGTATGGTATCCTAAAGTGGCTGCATATGGCAATAACATTACAATGATCAATCCTGCTTATGGTAATAAAAACGGTGTTGGTCATAATGGCACCTATCAAAATCCCATTTGTTTTTTCAATTACCCCGGTGAAGTTCCCATCCTGGATTGCTCACAGATTGACCTGAGCAAACAGACTTTTAATTCTGCGTTAGATCTTGAATATGCTAATTTTTTAAAATTCAGAGGATTAACTGTCAGAAATGTATTTCAGCCTTCTAATGGTAACC